>DNHM01000393.1 GCA_003485885.1 Acidimicrobiaceae bacterium | reverse complement strand
CAAGGCAGGGCGTCGAGTGTGTCGCCGCCTCCAGACAGGCGAGAACACTGCGTCCCGACCTTGACTCCCTCGGTTGGGTACCACCGATAGGTGGTGTTGTCGAAGCTAAAGGCAACGAGGTCCCTGTCTACGACGCCCCAACCGTCGAACGATCCGTTGATGGGTTCGCGCTGTTCCGGAAGCCCTGGGATCCAGATGAGGTCGCCGGCAACGGTCACGTTCGGATCAATGTGTGGATTGGCGCTGAGAAGTTCCTCGACGTCGATGCCGTACTGGGCAGCCAATGAGCTCAGGCGACCCCCGATGGTTATCTCATGAATGTGCTGACCGTTGCGGGCTCTGGTGCCGGACTGCTCCGCCTGCAGGCATGCAGGTTCAGGTGCGCGCAAGTATCGGGCATTCACCCAATCGGCAGAGCGTTCAGGGCCACTGAGTTCGTACCAGACCGCGCCATTGGCGGCGATATCGCAGCCGCCTGTTGGGGAGACGACCTCGTCGAACCCGATGATTCGGGTGATCGGTTCGTCGACGCCGGCTGAGGTATGAGCGACAAGCCCTCCGTCGGGATCAAGGACCAAGACATCCCACACGAAATGAGGCACGTCGGGCACGTCGGTGTCGCAGGCATTGACAGTTGGTTCGTGAAGCGGTTCTGGCTGCGCCTGCCACACCAGGTCCTCGTTGAGCACCCACTCGTTCGGCGTTCCCGGTGCACCCTTGATCTCGTACCAGGTTTGAGTCCGCCCGGTAGCACTTTGCGTGCGAGTGCACCCGCCAGCGAGTTCAACGGGCGTGCCTGGCTCCAGTATGCGGGTGACACCCTCCTGGCCTGAAATCTCCGGTTCGGCGAGGGCCGCCGCACCGTCGCTCCCATCACCCACGACGGCTCGGGAGCCGCGGTTGTAACTTGTACCGCACATGTTCTGGCCCGTTACGTACGAGACCGGTTGCGCTGACCCATCAACGGTTTGGGTGGCGACGTCGACTTCGACGGCTTGGTCGTTGCTGCGGTTGCCGATGAAGAAGAAGCCGGCGATGGCGAGCGCTGCAGCAGCTATCGCGAACGGGATCCATTTGAGCGAACGTCGGCGCCCAAGTGCTGCTCCGCCATTTGCCAGATGGCGACGGTCCAAGTCGTCGCGTTCGGCGGTGAAGGTGGCTCGCAGCCGATCGTCGAGTGGATCGTTGGATGGCGTCTGATCATCCATGTGATTCTCCGAGCCCGGTCGCGAGGTTGGCGCGGGCCTTGTGCAGGATTGATGTGGCGGCGCTGACCGAGATGTCCAGGATCTCTGCGATCTCGGCCGCGGGTCGATCCTCGAGATAGTGCAGCGCGACGACAGCCCGTTGTTTGGGAGCGAGTTGGTCCACGGCTGCCCACACTGCCGGGTCACCCCGACGTGTCTCGGCTGCAGTCGTCGCAGTAGGGCCGATCTTCAGTAAGGCTTTCGCTTCGGTGAGGCTGCGCTGCTTCCTGCCGATGGCCAGATTGATGGCGACACGTCGGACCCAGGCGCCCGGTTTGTCGAGCACCGCAACCGTGCTCCACTGCTGGTTCGCCTTGGCCAGGGCTTTCTGAGCACTATGTTCGCCGACTGACCGGTTTGCGGCGACCGTGCCAGCAATAACAGCAAGTGACGAGAATTCACGGCGATAGAAGATTTCGAACGCGGCCTGGGTAGAGACGGCGACCGTGTTCTCGATGTCTGGGTTCTCCATGTCTGGGTTCTTCACCGCCACCGTCCTCACAACAAACACTCGTACCAGCGCCAGGTTATGTGAACTCACCCGAAAGAAATCTCCAGCCGACGTGAGGCCGCTATCCCAAGACTGTTGGTTCGAAACATCACCCGTGATGTTTGCGAGCAACAGTTGTTGATGAGGGCGAAATCTGTTGGCTCAGGGCTTCGTATACGACGCTTTGAGCCAACAGATTGTGGAACCGCGCTGGCTACCGAAGGAAGGTGTTTCAGAACTGATCGGTACGTGGCGTAACCGGGTTTGGGTCCATCGTGAGATGTAGACCGTCGCCCCTGTACGGGTTGGCTCGGGCGAACTCTTCGTTGAGCTCAACCCCTAGTCCCGGCGCGGTTGGAGGAATGACATGTCCATCTTCAAACTGCATCGGGGTCACCAGCAGGTCAGCATGGATGCCTGACCAGTCTCTGATGCTTTCCAGGATCAAGAAGTTTGGAGAGCAGGTGGCCAACTGCACGTTGGCGGCGCCAACGATCGGCCCGCAGTACAAATGGGGTGCGAGCTGAGCGCCGTTGGCCTCGGCAAGTGCACCGATCTTCTTTGCCTCGAGTAAGCCACCGACCCGCCCGAGGTTCATCTGCAGGATCGACGCAGCCTTCACATCGAGCAGGCGAGCAAACTCGGCCTTGGTCGTGAGCCGTTCACCGGTTGCGATCGGAATGGTTGTCTGCGATGCGACCTTCGCCATCTCGGCGGGGTTGTCTGGCGGCACCGGCTCTTCAAACCACAACGGGTCATACTTCTCTAGTCGCCGTGCCAGGCGCAACGCACCGGATGCGGTGAATTGTCCGTGGGTGCCGAACAGGATATCGGCCTTGGTGCCGACAGCTTCACGGACAGCGGCAACCATGCGCTCCGAAAGATCGAGTCGTTCGAGCGAGGGCTGATGGCCATCGAACACGGAATATGGCCCTGCGGGGTCGAACTTCACTGCGGTGAACCCGCGGCTGACTTCGAAGGCTGCTCGTTCTGCTGCCGTCGTAGGGTCGCTATAGACGTCTTTGCTGTCGCCCGGCTCGGGGTACAAATAGGTGTAGGAACGAAGCGCATCGTGAACCCGGCCACCAAGCAGTTGGTACGCGGGTTTGCCGACCTCCTTGCCGATGATGTCCCAGCACGCCATCTCGAGCGCACTCACACATCCCATGAGTGAGATGTCGGGTCGATGTGAGAATCCGGACCCTAGGCAGCGGTGCCAGAAACGCTCGATCTCGAACGGATCGTTGCCAATCAGATGACGTTCGGCGATGTCGCTGATCATGGCTGGAACCACGTCGGGCCCAAAGGTGGCTCCGTAGTGTTCGCCATAACCAACGATGCCTGTGTTCGTGGTGAGTTTCACGAAGATGAAGTACTCGCCACCGAACTCGCCAGGCCGGTTTGCTACAACAAACGTCTCTAATTCTGCGACATGCATCAGTCTGCCTCCGCCGGGGTTGGATGGTCGAACAGGATCACATTGCGAACGGCATGCCCGGCCTTGACTGAATCAATGGCCTCATTGATGTCGTCGATGGGGTACGTGCGAGTGATTAATTCATCGAGCAACAATGCGCCGTTTCGGTACTTGGAGATGAGCTCGGGGATGTCGATGCCGATTGTTGACGTGCCCATCTTTGATCCCAGAATCGACTGGTTTAGCGCCGCCATGGTGACTGGGTCGATGGTTGCCGTGACTCCAGTCGCTGGCATGCCAACGATCACGACCGTGCCGTTGGGCGCCAGCAACAGCGGGGCCTGTTCGATTGGTTGCTGAGCGCCCACGGTGACCAGGACATAGTCGGCCATCGCCCCATCAGTAGCTTCGCTTATGGCCTCGACCAGGTCGACGCTGGCGCTGTTCACGACATGGGTCGCGCCGAAGGTGCGTGCTGCTTCCAGCTTGGCGTCGGATAGATCTACGGCGATGATCGTGGTCGCTTTGGCAAGCCGAGCGCCTTGCACTGCATTGAGACCGACGCCTCCGGTACCGATCACAACAACACTCGATCCAGCCTCGATCCTGGCGGTGTTCGTGGCGGCGCCAACGCCGGTAATCACGCCACAGGCCAATAAAGACGCGGGTCCCATCGCCATTTCGGGATGAATCACGACAATTTGGGACTGATCGACAACCGCCCGATCCGCGAACGCAGCCGTGCCCAGACCATGGGCGACTGGGTTGCCTTCAGCATCGGAAAGGGGAGTGGGATGGACGGTCAGTTCGCCTGTGCAAGCGACGGAAACACCCTTTTGACAGTTGCGGCATTGTCCGCATGACTTGATAAGCGTGACGACGACGTGGTCGCCGACACTGATCTCGGAGACGTCGTCGCCCACGACCTCGACGACACCGGCGGCCTCGTGTCCCCACACCGCCGGCAGTCGTCCGCCCCATGCGCCATCGAAGAAATGTATGTCGCTATGGCAGATGGCAGATGCCAGCACCTTGACCTGCACCTGTCCTGATTTGGGGGCGGCGAGGTAGAGGTTCTCTAGTGACAGCGGTTCGCCGAATGTTCGACATACCGCTGCCCTGATTGGTGTAGAAGTCACGAGCGAAACCGTAGTTCGCTGCCCTGGTCTGGGTGGTTCTACCTGCTCGACTGCGTCCGCGGCCATGGGCTGGTTGGCCTATCCACGGTCACATGATCAAAGTTGACCATTGTCCCACGGGGGAGATTTCACTCACACTGATGTTGTTCAACCAATGAAACAGGGAGTCGTCATGACTGCCGAAACGGCCACTAACTTCATCAACCACTCGACGGACCGTGGAATTATTGAAGAGCTCGAAGCAGCTTTCGACGGTTTCCGCAGCCGGATCGCAATGCTCAGTGTTGAAGCATCTGGCACCCTGACCTCAATGTTCACGCCACTGGGCCCTGTCGATGCCGGTGTCGTCGACACCGGCGTTGACGCAATCGAGTGGGAGCAGTTCGAAATAGCAATCGCTCCTATCGACGCTCAAGAAGCCTCGATCCCCAAGTTCGTCGCAGCCTGAACCTGGCTGGCCTCAGTAGTACCTCGACACCGCAGCAGAACCCCCGCCGCTGGTTTTGGCCGGCTCGTTCTTCACCGAGACCATGTTCGAGCTAATGGCTCTTCCGTCCAGATCGGTACCGATGCCGAGCCGGAGGGCGGCAACAGCACGAAGAGAACGCTTCCGCCGCCAGCGTCATGCTGACTACGCTCGTCGATATGAGGTGGCGGAGCGCCGAGACTGGCGAACACTGCCCGGCTTTCTTCCCGACGGAATCTGGGTTGCTCCACTACGGGATATAAGGCGCACATCCGGTGACGATGACGAGGTCGGCTTCGAGCCTGACCGAACGGTCTGGGTTGTTGCCAGCCCACAGTCTGGTTACTTCTTCGATTTCGGCGAGGTCGTTTGTGCTGTCTGCAGCGATGGCGATTCGCATGCATGACTGGCTGTTGTTGCCCCACAACACCGCGCGGCCGCCCGCCCAACCATCGATTGCGGCCAGCGTAGGGAAGATCAGTGCTGGGTCTGGATCGAGCGACTCACCGAGAAGCCACACGAAGATGTCGCTGGCTCCGAACACGACATCGTCGAGCACCGGTCCGTCAGCCGTTGGTGTCGCTACGTCGATGATTGCTTCGTCACC
>DNHM01000315.1 GCA_003485885.1 Acidimicrobiaceae bacterium | reverse complement strand
CCTTTGGCTTGGCGCCGGTACAGCGACGACAACAACCAAAGTGTGCTCGAGCTCGTGTCGTGCATACCGATGGACCCAACGTATGGCCTCTATCGGGGCGAACTCCTGCTCGATGACTACAAGGACGGTTCCGTTGATGGCCCCCACCGAGTTGATCTATACCGCCTTATTGCCTCCCTTGATAGCAGCCTCGGTTGGAGAGTCGACGGCACCGCAGGATCGGGTTGGGGCGACTGCTTCAACACAGGCGATTGGCTAGGTGCAGTCGGAGGTTGGCAGCCGCCACCTCCACTTTGGGCGTTGCTCGATTCGTGAGGTTCAAGGCAACGGCGACGGCCCTTCTCGTCATGTTCACGCTCGTTCAAACGTTCGATGCACAAGCTCAAGGCGCCGATCCTTTTGGTGGAAGCGAATTAGCTGATGAGTTGGCCGTCGTCGAGTTCACGGCGTCGGCGGAGTTTGTGGCCGACTTTGTGGCGGTGTTTGCGGCCGAGCGGGACCATGTGTCGATCAGCCCGGCCGAGCGTGCCTGCGCCAGGGTGGGTGTGGTGTCGAGCGATGGCGAAGGCAACCTGAACTACGAGTGCGTCGCCTATTGGCACTGCGGAGGCGAACGGGTCGACGACCTCTACACCGGCAAACTCTCCGCCAGCGACGCATCCGGGGTCTACGCCGAGTACCTCACAGTTGTCAGCAACCTCGCGGCCGCAGGTGGACCGGTCGCTCCCGATTCAGACATCGACCTCGACCTACTCAACACCGACATCCTGGCCGGCAACCTGGGCGAACCCAACGAGCTATTCCTTCTTCCCGTCTTCTACTACTGCCGCAGCGGAGCGTCTGGGCCGCTCGAAATCTACGACCCGACCTACAGCGTGTCGTTCGGATGGGACACCGACGTCGAAGCCGAGTACGACTTGGACACCGTCTCGAACAGGCTCATCGACGAACTCTTCGAAAGACTCGAAGCACGCGCCCCCGACATCCAGATGACACCACCCCTAGAGAAACGGGTTGCCATCGTCAACTTCCCCAGCTGGTTCTGGATCGACGGCAACCTGCCACCGATCAAAGTCAGCGGTCTTAGCGACAGGGGCACCTTCTTCCTCAGAGGCCGGGCCACACTCGATTACGTCGAATGGAACTTCGGTGACGACGAACCACTCAACTGTGCCTGGGACGACATGCTTGCGTGGGACCCCGACAAATACCACCCCGTGAACAATCGCCCCCACTGCTCACAGGTGTTCGAAAAGCTCGGCCCCTGGGAACTTTCAGCAACGGCCCACTACAACGTCGAACAGCAACTCAGCCAACGTTACGGAGGCAACGGCGCCTTCATCCAGGGCCCGTGGGAACCACACCCCACCCGCCCCACCTTCGCGGTGACCAACAACGCGGGCACGATCGAAACCCGCCCGATCTACTCGCTTAACGTCCCCATCGATGCTGCCCCCATCGACGCCACTGGCTAACCGCCGCGCCATCGGGCGATGCTCGGATTGGTGGTTGCGCGTCAGTAGGTGAACGGCACGTCGGGTAGGGGAATCTTTGCGACGACGTCGGCGTCGTTGGTAGCCAGGTGGAGCAGGAAACTGCCGATGCCAGCTGCGCCCTGCATGTAACCGGTTTGGGTCTCGACGAAATTGGGGCGGTCACGATGTTCGGCTTGCAGCCACCAACGTTTGCCGTCGTCGACCGCGCTGGCGTCGGCAATAACCGCTGCAACACGCCTTGCCAGGTCGAGATACTCGGGCTTGCCTGTCGCCCGATGTAAGAACAGCGCGTAGTCGCCGATGCCGGCATCGCCGCAACACTGACCGAAGTTGTTCCATAGGCCGTCGGATCGTATTTCGGGTGCACCAGTAGCCAAGAGTCCAGCCATATTGGCGTGCAGCCAGTCGAGCCAGCGGTCGTCGCCGGTGATCTCGTACAGCAAGAACATCAACCGTCCCGTACCTGGCGGACCATGACACACACCCAGGTAATGCAGGTCCGGCTTCTGTTCGGTGTGGCAAACGAGATGACCATCGCCACTCGCCGATGTGTGCGCTTCGACGTATCCGGCGGCCGCGATCGCTATGTCGAGGTATCGCTGCTCGCCGGTTGCCCGATGCAGGTCGGCCAGGAAGTAGGCCACACCGGCAGCACCATGCGCAAAGTTCGGAGCGTCGAACGGGAACGGCATGTCGGCCATCATCAACCAGTTCGGTCCGCCGTCGCCGTCGACCGACATCTCGATCAACCGGTCGGCCGTTTGTGTCGCCAAGTCGAGCGCCTGACGGTGCAACACATTGCGATACGCGTAAAGGAACCCGATGCCCGCGCCCGCTGCGCCAATGCTCAGATCCAGCACCTCGCGCTCGCCAGTAATGCCGGTGATCTCGGAAAACGGGATGGGTTCGACCCAGCCGATGCCTGATCCGAGCGGCTGCGACTGATCGGCAATCCGCTGCATAAGCACCACGGCAGCAGTCCGGAACTCGGCGAGACCGCTGGCCTTTGCCAACTCGTTGAGGACGAACACATAACCCGGTAGCCCGCTGTAAATGGCGATTGACAGATCATCGGCGTCTGCCACCGACCCGACCAGTTCTCGACCACCAGCGATCGCTATGTCGAGGAAACGTCGCTCATCGGTCGCCCGATGCAGTTCGAGATAGAAGAGGACGACACCCGCATTGCCGTGATAGAGGTTGTTCCGACTACTTCCGCTTCCACCGGCACGGCGTGACCACCGTGGGCCCGCAGCTCCGTCAACCTGGCACGACGCAATAAACGCCTCGACTTCGAGTGCCTGCTGCAGTAGGTCGTCGCTCATTCGACGAACCTACTCGGCGGCAGGCCGGGCCCCGACAACGTGTCAGACCGGCACCTTTTGCTCGTGAAGAGTTCCGGAAACCCGACAATGACCTCGAGATTGCCAGCCGACGAGCCCGTACAGGTTCGGATTCACCGTCGGTGGGCCACGTACAGGAAACGCTTCAGAAGGCCGTCGTCGATGGCGCTCAGCCGTCGTTCACCCTCTGCATTTCTCTCGCGGAGCTCGTCGGCTCCGAATTCGTCCGCGAACGCCTGGGCGTGAGCATTGCGTGCGTTCATCCATGCTGCGGCTGTCACTCGATAGTCAGCGGTAACGTCGATGCGATCGATGTCGGCCAGACCGGCCGAGCGCAGCAGCGACGGATAGGTGCTGCGCGTCGCAATGGCCGGCGGCCCTGTAGCAGCGGCACGGCGCCGATCACGCTTGCCCAAATCACCCGCTACCTCGATGGTCAAGAATGCCAACTTGCCTCCCCGCTTGAGTAGCCGCCGGTTTGCCCTCAGCACGGAGAGCTTCTGGCGAAGTCAACACAACACATCAGCATGCGAGATTGCCTCGAAACTCTCGGGGCGAAACGGCGGGTTCTGCCCATTGGCAGCGACGACAGCCACCCGGTCGCTGAGTCCGTCGCGCCGCACACGATCGAGCGCCCGCTGCAATCCCTCGGCAGGCATATCTGCGAGCACCGCTCGACATCCCGTCGACGCCGCTAGGTAGATACCGGGCCACCCGCTGCCAGTGCCGACGTCAAGCAAAAGTTGGTTTGCTCCCAGCTCAAGTCGTTCGGCGATCAGGTCGGCCTGACCGATGGTCGTATAGGCGGTTCCGCCGTAGTTGACACCGAACACCGCTCGTTCGATCTGAGCGAGCACACCATCGTCTCCGCTTCCGTCCTTGCCGAGCGGTTCGTT
>DNHM01000301.1 GCA_003485885.1 Acidimicrobiaceae bacterium | reverse complement strand
TGTCACCGAGTACCGAATTGCCCACATTCGTGGTGATCTCGATGAGTCGCAGGTGGCAATGATTGCTTCCATGCTTCTTGTCGATCCGGTGAATGGTTGGTCGAAGCCAGCTGCTGAGCTGACACACGATGGTGAACTCGTCATCGAGACTGGGTTGCGCCCTGGCGTAACCGACCGCGAGGGCGCCGAACTCGCCCGGGCGAGCGCGCAGATCGGCAATCCGCTCGAAGGGGCCACGATCGGCCGCCGCTTCGTGATCGAAGCCTCGCCAGCACTGACCACCGAACAGGTTGAACAACTCGCACACCGGGTGCTCCACAACGACGTCATCGAACGATGGTCACGTGGAGCGAACTCACTCGCTGCTGGCTTCGTCGAAGTTCAACCAGCTACTCCTGATACCGAGATTCTCGCCGTCGTCGATGTATCCGATGATGATCTGCAGGCGATAAACGATGGTCGTCGACTGGGCCTGAACCTGGTCGAGATGCAAGCAGTGCGTGCACACTTCGCAGCTATCGGGCGCAACCCAACCGACGCCGAGATCGAGACCATCGCCCAGACATGGAGCGAACACTGCGCCCACAAAACCTTCAGCGCGACGATTGATGTCACGAACGAGGCCGGCGAAGTCGTCGAACAGGTCGATGGTTTGTTGAATCAGTTCCTGCGAGCTGCGACGAACAAAATTGATGCTCCGTGGGTACACAGCGCCTTTGTCGATAATGCTGGTCTGGTTCGGTTCGACGACGAGTTCGACATTGCGCTTAAGGCCGAAACGCACAACCATCCGTCGGCACTCGAACCGTTCGGCGGTGCCAATACCGGTGTTGGCGGCGTGGTGCGCGACATCATTGGTGTGTCGGCCAAACCGATCGCGATTACCGACATTCTCTGTTTCGGTCCACCAGATCTTGACCCAGCCGAATTACCCGATGGCGTGCTGCACCCACGCCGTATCCGGGATGGGGTCATTGCCGGTGTCGGCGACTACGGCAACAAGATCGGCGTTCCAAACGTCGGTGGCGCCATGGTCTATGACCCGGCCTATACGACGACGCCACTGGTGTTCGCCGGATGCGTGGGCGTACTGCCCGTCGGCTCGCATCCCACGAATCCGCAACCTGGTGATTCGATCGTCGTACTTGGTGGTGCCGTCGGACGCGATGGCGTCGGCGGTGCCACCTTCTCTTCGCAAACCATGCAAGCTGAGACTGCCGATGTTGCTGGCAGTTCGGTGCAGATCGGCGACCCCATCGTCGAGAAGGGCCTGATCGACGTTGTCATGGCCGCTCGCGATGCTGGCTTGTACACCGCTATCACCGACTGCGGTGCTGGTGGCCTGAGTTCGTCGATCGGGGAGATGGCCAGTGTGCTTGGGGCCGACGTCGATCTCGACTCGGTGCCCCGCAAATATCAGGGTCTGGCCGGCTGGGAAACCTGGTTGAGCGAAGCACAAGAACGCATGGTGCTCGCCGCTGCTGATCCTGCTCCCATTCTTGCACTGGCCACCCGGTGGGGCGTCGACTCGTCGGTCGTCGGAACCTTCACCGGTGATGGTCGACTCGTTGTTCGCCAAGGTGGCGAACCCATCGTGGATCTCGACTGCACGTTCTTGCACGACGGTTGTCCCCGTCACCACTTGACTGCCTCCAAGCAGCCCGCTGGTAGCTCTCCCCGTTCCGGCGACCCTGTCGATGCCAAGGCAGCGACGCTTGCCTTGCTGGCCCATCCGACCATTGCGTCGAAAGAAGCTACCATCCGCACCTATGACCACGAAGTTATGGGAGGCACGATGGTGCGCCCCTATGGCGGGCCCCATGGTGATGGTGCCGGAAATGGCGCAGCATCGATCCCGGTTGGAACCAGTGGCGAACGTGCCATGGCGATCGGCATCGGTATTAATGCAGTCATTGGCGACCACGATGCGTATGCAATGGCATGGCATGTGGCCGACGAAGCGGTCCGCAACGCAGTGATCGCCGGGGCTGACCCCGATGAACTGTCGCTACTCGACAATTTCGCTTTTGGCAATCCAAACAATCCTGACACGCTCGGCCAACTGGTCGCTGCGTGCAAGGGCTGTTACGACGCCGCCATCAACTACAACGCACCATTCGTGAGCGGCAAAGACAGCTTGTACAACGTGTTCGTGCACCCCGACGGCACCGCCGACCCGGTAGCCCCGACGTTGGTCATCACCGCAGTGGGTATTGCCAAACAGGTCGACAACATTCCGCTCACCGGACTCGTTTCACTGGGTAACCATGTGTTCCTGATCGGCCCAGCGCAGGGCGCTCTCGGAGGCTCTCATCTCGACCTCGTGTATTTCGCGGGCAGTCGTGGTGGCGAAGTCCCGCAGCCCGACGAAACCGCGATCGAGCGCCACCGTCAACTTGCCGGGGCGATAGCTGCTGGCTTTGTAGCCTCGGCCCACGACCCAAGCGAAGGTGGCATCGCCGTCGCTGCCAGCGAATGGGCCTTTGCCGGCCGCCTCGGACTCGACCTCGATCTGGCGTCCGACGATGCCACACTCTTTGGCGAAGGTCCCGGTCGTTATCTGGTCGAAGTTGCTCCCGAGAACACCGCACGTTTCGCAGCCCTCGTCCCCAGCGCGACCTCAATCGGCCAGGTCACAGACTCCGATGTTGTGCGCCTCGGGGCGCTCACCCTGACCCTCGACGAAATCGAATCCGCCTGGAAGACCCAACCATGATGGCTTCCTCCACGTTTCTGGACCATGTGGATGACCCCTTCGCTCGATCGGTGCAGAAACGTCTTGATCGCACGATGAGAGGGCAGGCATGAACACTCCCAAGGTCCTGATTCCGGTTGCGTTGGGCACGAACCGAGATGGCGATCTCGCCGACGCGTTCGAAGCGGCCGGTGCCGAAGCCACCCGCATGCCGCTCCAGGCCCTACGCCAAGGCGAAGTCAAGCTGACCGACTTCCAGATCCTTGCCGTGCCTGGCGGATTTTCCTACGGCGATGCACTCGGTGCAGGCCGGCTGTTCGGTCTTGACCTGATCGGCTGGTTTGGCGACCAATTGCGCGAAGCCCATGATCGCGAGATGCCCATGCTTGGCGTGTGCAACGGTTTCCAAGCCATCGTGTCGGCGGGCCTGCTTCCCGGCGAAGCCGACAACCGAGGGGTGCTGACAGACAACCAAAGCGGCACGTTTGAATGTCGCTGGGTCACGTTGTTGCCCGAAGCCGGAAACGACTCTGTCTGGTTGTCCGGAGTGAACGAGCCGATTCGGTGCCCGGTGGCCCATGCCGAGGGTCGTTTCGTGGCAGCC
>DNHM01000049.1:429-3862 GCA_003485885.1 Acidimicrobiaceae bacterium | reverse complement strand
TACCTCAAGTATCAAGAGAAGATGGCCACTGAAAACGCCGACCGCACCGCTCGCAGCAGTTCGAAGAACAGCAGCGGGGCGACAGCATGAGTAACACCTTCGGCGTCGACGTCAACGAAGCGAACCCGCTGCTGAGCCGGTTCGAAGGCGAATCGCCGGTTATGCAGGTGGTCCTCGACATCATGAAGCGTGGCGTCGTCATAGCTCCTGTCGGCATCTTGATCGGCTACCTGTTCGCCGGTTCCGCCGGTGCTTGGTCGGTGGCCTTTGGCCTGGGCATGATCCTGTTTAACTTCTTCCTGTCGGCTTGGATCATCCAGGTAACAGCTCGTATTTCGTTCGCCGCCCTCGCCGGTGGCGCAATGTTTGGTTTCCTGATTCGGCTCGGCGTCATCACCACAGCAGTGCTGCTGGTGCGCAACGCAGGCTGGGTCGATTTGGTTGCGCTGGGCGTAACCATCATTATCACTCACCTGGGGCTGCTCTTTTGGGAGCTCCAATACATCTCTGGAAGTCTTGCCTACCCCGGTCTCAAACCGGGTGCTGGTCTGGCCGACAACTCTACGAAGGAGTCCGTGTCATCGTGATGAACGCGCTCGTTGCATTCACCGAAGCAGAAGGCGGCTCAGCCGTTCCTTTCCCTCCTCCACGAAACCTGGTTGAGTGGGCGCCGTTCTTTGGTGACGGCACCGCATTTGAGTTCAACAAGATTGCCCTGATCTCGTTGATCGCATTCTTGGTCCCCACCGTCATCTTCATCATGGCTCGTGGCGGTTCTGCCGATCACCCCTCAAAGCTCCGGGTATTGGCCGAGGGCATCGTTAAATTCATCGAAGAACAGGTCGCTAAGCCCGGTATCGGTCACGGCTATGAGCCGTACGTGCCGCTTCTGACCACACTGTTCTTGTTCATTGCCATCGGCAACCTGTTCGAAGTCATCCCGTTCTTCAACATGCCAGCCAACGCTCGTATGGCCGGACCGCTGCTCATGGCGCTCACCGTCTGGGTGATGTTCATTGCTGTGGGCGTAAAGCACCATGGTTTCAGCTACTTCAAGGACATCCTGTGGCCATCAAGCGTGGAGAACCCCTTCATGCGAGGCTTCGTCGGCTTCATCGAATTGTTCTCGGTGTTCATTGCTCGACCCATGAGCCACGCCGTTCGTTTGTTCGCCAACATGCTCGCCGGTCACATTTTGCTCGTGACCTTCGGCGTGTTGACCATTGGCACCTTCGCCAAGCTGTTCGACGGCCTTAGCGGCTTCATCGTCCAACCATTCGCCTGGGTTGGCTCACTTGTCGGACTCATTGCCTTCACCGGCTTTGAAGTCGGCGTGAGCTTCATCCAAGGTTTCGTATTCGCCATCCTGGCCGCCGTTTATATCGGCAGCTCGCTGCACCCAGCTCACTGAGCTCCGCAGCGAACACCACAGGATTATCTAGCAACCCTTCTCGTACAGAGATTCATCCAAGGAGACATTCCAAATGAGTACCACATTGGCACTGTTGCAAACCGCCGCCGAGGCTAAGAACACTGCAGCCGCTGGGAGCGCAGGTTTCGCCTATGGCCTGGCAGCAATTGGCCCAGGTATTGGCATTGGTTACCTAGTAGGTCAGGCCGTTCAGGCCATGGCTCGCCAGCCTGAATCAGCTGGTCAAGTTCAGACCACGATGTTCCTCGGCATTGCCTTTACCGAGGCGCTTGCCCTCATCGGCTTCGTCGTCTTCATTCTTCTCAAGTTCGCCTGATCCGTCCATGACGGTCCATACGAATAATCGAGGAGGTGTTGCATGAAGTTGCTGTTATTTGCCGACGCTAAAGAAGAAGAGTGGGATGGGATCAATCTGATCCTTCCGAACGGAGCTGAGCTGCTCTGGTCCGCCGTTTTCTTCTTTGGCCTCTGGGCACTCATGAAGTTTGTGCTGTTGCCTCCGATCATTGAAGGTCGCAACGAGCGCGAAGCGCGTGTGAGAAGCGGACAGGATTCTGTCTCCGATTCCGAGTCCGAGCTTGCTCAGATTAAGGCTGCACACGAACAGCGCATCGCTGCTGCTAAGGCCGAAGGCGCCGCAGTCGTCGACGCCGCTCGTGCCGAGGCTGACGCTGAACGAGCCGCCAAAGTTGGCGAACTCGAAGGCACCATCGCCCAGCTTCGTTCGAACACACAGGCCGAAATTGACTCCGCCCGCACTACGGCACTAGCCGGTGCGAAGGGTGCAGTTTCGCAGCTCGCCGTTGGCGCTGCTGGCAAGGTGCTGGGTCACGATGTTGACCTCGCAACGAACCAGGGTCTCATCGACACCTACCTGAACGGAGCGAACTAATGTTGCTAGCCCAAATTCAGGTCATTGCTGCCGAAGGGCCGAATGGCAAGTTCATTCCGAGCGATGCCAAAGAGATGTACTGGGCGATCGCAGCATTTGCCGTGATCTTCTTCTTCTTCGTCAAGAAGGGCGTCCCCCTCATCAGAGAGGCATTGGATAAGGGTCAGGCTGCAGCCGTGGCCGACGCAACCGCTGCCGAGGCAGCGATTGCTGAGTCACGTGCGAAGATCGCCGATGCCACTGCAGAACTTGGTGATGCCGACGCACAGCTTGCCCAGATTATGGCCGACTCACAAGAAGCTGCTCAGCAGCTTCGAGTCGACTCAGCCAACCGCACGCAGCAGCTTGTCAACGACATGTGGGCCAAGGCGCAAGCCGACGTCGAGTCGATGAAGACACAAGCCAGCGCTGATATCCAGGCCGAAGTCGCATCGCAGGCCATGGGTGCAGCCGAACAGGTCGTACGTGCAAGTCTCGACGATGCTGGTCAAAGCACACTCGTCGACAATTACATCGCCCGCTTGGGGGCATCATCATGAGCGAGAGAATCAACGGCTACGCCGATGCAGTGCTCGCCATTGCCCACGCCGAAGGCGACGTCAAAGGCATCAGCGACGAGCTGTTTGTTGTTGGCCGAGCCGTCGACACCAACGACGACCTTCGTGCCGCTATCAGCGATGCACGTATGCCGGCCGAACGCAAGATCCAGATCATGGACGACTTGCTCGATGGTAAGGCTCGTGCAGCAACCAAGGGCCTTGTATCCATGGTTGTGGGTGCTGGTCGTGGCGCTGACCTCGGCAAGATTGCTGCCGCTGTCGCCGAACGCGCCGCAACATCAGCCGGCAAGCAAGTTGCAACCGTTCGTTCGGCTGTAGCACTATCCGACGACCAAACGAGCCGCTTGGCAACTGCACTTGCAGCCAAGCTCGGCATCGAGGTCGATGTCAAAGTCATTCAGGATTCGTCAGTGGTTGGTGGTTTGATCACCACTGTTGGCGACACCGTTATCGATGGAAGCGTGCGCACGCGTTTGAACCGCCTGCGCGAGTCGCTCTAGCCCCCGAGGAGAACTATGTCTGATCTCACGATCGACACCAGTGCCATTA
>DNHM01000049.1:0-400 GCA_003485885.1 Acidimicrobiaceae bacterium | reverse complement strand
CGAAGGGTTCGAGCCATCGCTCGAAGCCAGCCAGGTTGGCCACATCATCGAGGTCGGCGACGGCATCGCTCGTGTATCGGGTCTGCCAAACGCAGCCGTAAATGAGATGCTCGAGTTCGAGAACGGCATGATCGGTCTTGCGCTCAACCTCGACGAGTCCTCCATCGGTGCCGTTGTGCTCGGTGAGGTCGACGAGATTGCCGAAGGACAGACCGTTCGCTCAACCGGCAACATCTTGTCGATGCCGGTGGGCGATGCACTGCTCGGCCGTGTTGTCAATGCACTCGGCACTCCCATCGACGGCAAGGGCCCACTTGTTGGCGCTCGCACCCGTCAGATGGAAGTCCAGGCACCTGGCATCATGGGCCGTAAGCCTGTGCATGAGCCAATGCAGACCGGC
>DNHM01000409.1:11470-11841 GCA_003485885.1 Acidimicrobiaceae bacterium | reverse complement strand
TCTGGCCTCCGTGTGAACATGCTGCTGTGCGACGCTGCTCAAGCCAGCAATGGCAAGTTGTTCGTGCTCGGCGGCGGGTTGTCGGTCATTGGACCGAAGCCACAACCGTTGGCGCTGGCCATCCATGTGACCGTCCCCTGGGACCGAGCAAATATCAGCCATGAATGGAAACTCGACCTGGTCGACGAAGACGGCCGAGCCGCAATGATCGGCGAAAAGCCAGTAAGCGTGAATGGGCGGTTCGAGGCCGGACGGCCGGCAGGGCTGCGAGCGGGAACCCCGCTGGGCGTAGCGCTTGCCATCAACCTGACTGCATTGCGACTCAAGCCCGGGGTTGGTTACAGCTTTGTCTTCGCCATCGATGACGAGGC
>DNHM01000409.1:0-11380 GCA_003485885.1 Acidimicrobiaceae bacterium | reverse complement strand
CGAGGAACGAGACGAAAGCCGGACTACCCCCGCTCGGGCCTGCGTTCGTCACTGGTGACTTGTAAAAGGCCAGCCGGCGTGCACGGAGTCTGCGAAGCTGGCCACCTTGTCCCCAACCCGCATTTTCCTTACGTCCGGCATTCTGAGTCGAGCGTGCACTCGAGGCTTCTGGAGCCTGTTCTTTCTTCGCCTTGTTACCGAAGTCCAGCTTGAGCCCTTCCAACTGGTGCTGCTCGGCACGGTCATGGAGCTGTCGATTCTGCTCTTCGAGATCCCCACGGGGATTGTCGCTGATCTCTATAGCCGAAAATGGTCGGTCGCCATCTCGTTCGTCGTTGTCGGCGCCGCCTATGTGCTGAGCGCCAACGCCGACGTCTACTGGCTGCTCGTGCTGAGCCAGATCATGGTTGGTTTTGGCAGCACGTTTGTGACCGGTGCTGAAACCGCCTGGATCACCGACGAGCTCGGCAGCGCGGAGGAGGCCGAACCGCTCATCCTTCGGCGTGCTGGCTACCAACTGTGGTCCGCAGTTGCCGGCATCATCGTTTTTGCAGGCCTTGCGGCACTGACCTCGTTGAGCCTGACACTCAGCGTGATCGGCGTGATCTACGCGGCATGGGGATTCGTGCTGATGGCGGTTATGCCAGAGAACAACTTTGTGCGATCCGCCGGCGAGGGCTGGCGTGGTTTCCTGCGCATGCTCCAAGGCGGATGGTCGCAGTCCTACCAGGTCCGGCCGTTACGTATTCTGGTCATCGCTGTCTTCATGGGAGGCCTTGCAAAAGAAGCCATCGATCGGCTCGATGTGCAACGCCTTGTCGACGTTGGTTTGCCCGATGACATCGACGAAGTGTTGGTGATCGGTGCTCTGGTTGCAGCCCACTCACTCATCGGTGCTGGCATGTTGGCGGTTGCCAAACGACGGGCCCGGGGATCCTCCGTAGTACCTGCTATGTCCATGTTGCTCGTAGGCGTCGCCGTGGGGATCTTGTTGCTGGCCCACATGGAGGTGCTTGCTCTCGCCGGCCTTGGCCTGATTCTGCAGGGTGGATTTTTCCTAACGACAATCCCACTCGTCACCACGTGGGCGAACACCTTTGCATCGTCAGAGAACAGGGCAACAGTGCATTCGTTCGTTGGTCAAGCCGAAGCCTTCGGTGAAATTCTGGGTGGCATCGCTCTGGGCGCGCTCGCTCAATTCACGACCGTGCCAACAGCTATGACGGTCTCGGCAGGCCTCTTCCTGTTAGCTGCAGGCATCGCCTCAACAGCTCGCAACCACTGGGCTGGGGCCTAACAGTTCATCTTCAGCCACCAGTTGCCCGGCACATCTCAGCGCTCGTGAATCGGGCCTTCGGTATCGGTCAACGCACTGATCTTGCGCCCGGAACGTAGCGCAATGATCTCAGCACAGATCGACACCGCGGTCTCTTCAGGCGTGCGCCCCCCGATGTCGATACCGATAGGTGAACGCAGACGAGCAAGACCACGATCGTCGACCCCGGCCTCGCGGAGCCGTTCGGTGCGGCCATCATGTGTTTTGCGGCTGCCCATGACACCGATGTATCCCACTCGAGTTTCGAGTGCCCGCACGACTGCCGGCACATCGAACTTGTTGTCGTGGGTCAAAACCGCGACCGCATCTCGCGGTCCTAGCTCATCGCCGAACTCGTCGAAGACATCGTCGGGCCAACTCACCCGCAACTCGTCGGCCATCGGGAACCGTTTGCGGGTTGCGAACACCGGCCGAGCATCGGCAACAACCACCCGATAACCCAGAAGTTTGGCTGCGCTCGCAAGCGCCGCCGTGAAATCAACCGCACCAAAGATCAGCATGCGAGGCGGCGGCGCTTGAGACTCAACAAAGACCGTCAGGTCGTTCTCGCGTTGTTGGCCCTGCGCTCCGTAACTGCGAACGCCACTCCGCCCGACCTCGAGTTCGGCTAGTGCATCGCGCTCAACCACTCGGTCGAGTTCGGCGTGCCCCAAGGTCCCCACCGGAGCGATTCCGGGCCGCACAAGCATCTTGGCACCCAGGCCCTGGCCCTCGATCACCGATACCAGACACACCGGCTCGTCGCTCCGGATAGCGCCGACCCACAGGTCGAAGATCTCGCGGCTCATACAGATCAGCTACCAGTCGAGGGGTTCGATGTAGAGGTGGATTGTGCCGCCGCACGTGAGTCCAACAGCAAAGGCCTCGTCATCGCTGTAACCAAAGGTGACCATACGTCGTTCGCCAGATTCGATGATGTCGAGCGCTTCGGTGACAACGGCACCTTCGACGCATCCGCCCGATACCGAACCGATGACCTCGCCGTCTTCGTTGACAGCCATTGCTGCTCCCGGATCGCGCGGACCGGAGCCTTCGATGTCGACAACACGAGCAACCGCTACCTGTTTGCCCGCATCTCGCCACGAGCCAACTTCGTCGAGTATGTCCTTCATGTCAGACCTTTCATTGGCTTGACGCTACCGCACCCATCAACTGGACAGAACACTAGGGAACCCGCCTGATCCTGGACTTTCCTCGGCACTGCGGTTGATCGCTGCCGCAAGCTGTTCAAGTGCTCGAAGTGAATGACCTTCGACAAATTCGTCGAGGTACGGAAGAGCCGCCGCCATGCCACGAGCGAGCGGTGCATACCCGTCGGTGGCTTTCAGCGGATTCGACCACACGATGCGGTATGCCACTCGGCTCAGCCGCGCCATTTGTTCAGCCATCAGCTCGGGTTCGCCCCGGTCCCACCCGTCGGACAGGACAACAACGACGGCGCCCCGGGCCATACCCCGCACAGCCCATTCGTCGTTAAATGACCGAATCGATTCCCCAAGCCGAGTTCCTCCGGACCAATCCTCGACCGCCTCGGCTGCATTGGTCAACGCCCGATCCGGGTCGAGTGTTGCCATCTCACGGGTCAATCGGGTCAGTCGGGTCCCAAGCGCAAAGGCTTCGACCCGGCCCCTGGCAAGCACAGTGGCATGCACGAACCGCAGCAGGGCCCGTGAATACGCCTCCATAGAGCCGCTGATGTCAAGCAACAACACGACACGGCGAGGATGTTCACTTGGTTTGCGAAACGCACGGTCGATCGGCTCACCATCATTTGCGAGCGCTCGACGCACGGTGCGCCGCAGATCGGGTTGGCCCCGGCGCTTTAGTGAACGCTTCTGACGCCTCGATGGTCGGACCGCTCCGCCAATACGGATCTGGCTAACCAGATGTGCGAGCTCGGCCAGCTCGACTTTGGAGTACTCGGCGAAGTCCTTGTCGCGCAGCACTTCTACAGCGCTGTACCGCATCGTGATGTCAGGTTCAGCCTCATCGTCGTCGCCACCGGTTGAGTCCTCGGCACCATCTTCATCTTGTTGATCGACCGCAATAGTTGTGGTCGTCGTCATCTGTTCGGCGTCGTCGAACTCTGCCCCCACCCAGTAGCGGCCAAAGACCTTGTGGTACGTCATGAAGTCTTCGCTTCGGGTGATCAACGTGGTGCGTCCACACCAATACCGCTCGGATCGGTTCACGCTATTCACTGCGCACAATGCCTGCACGTACAACAGGGTGGCCCCGATCGGTACCTCTACCCCGGCGTCGCGCAACGCCTGCACAAAACCCGCGGCAAGAATCGGAAGTTTGGACCGATCGACAGATCGGCCCTCGGGTAACGCTGCCCGCTCACCTTGGAATTGCCGCGGTGTCAGGACCCAGTCGGGCTGCTCGGCCACAGCGTTATGTGTCGGTTGCTGCAGCCACGACCCGGTCGAGGCCATGATCGCGCACTCGCTGCTGATCTTCGCGGTACTTGAGCACGGTGCCCAGGCTGGCGTCGGCCGACTCGACTGTCAGTCCACGTTGTTCGAGGCGGTGCAGAGCCTGGGCCCAATCGATCGATTCGGCAACACCGGGTGGCTTGTAGAGACCAAGGCCGCGGAACTCGGCAACTGCTCGTGCCACTTGACCAGCCAATGCGTCGGTCACTCCATCGGTGCGGCGGCGAATGATCTCAACCTCGCGCTCCAGACCTGGGTGTTCCACCCAGTGGTAGAGCGCCCGCCGCTTGAGCGCGTCGTGCACGTCACGGGTCCGGTTCGACGTGATGATCACGATCGGCGGCTTCTTCGCCCGGAACGTGCCCAACTCAGGAACCGTGATCGCGTATTCGGACAACACCTCGAGGAGAAAAGCTTCGAACTCATCATCGGCACGATCAACTTCATCGATCAACAACACTGGAGCGATGTCATCGTTGTGCGCAATCGCATCAAGCAATGGGCGGCGGACTAGGAACTTCTCGCTGTACAACTCGTCTTCAACAGAGTCAGCGTTGGCAGCAAGGTCGCCAACGGCTTCTCGCGTTCGCAGATGGAGCAGCTGGCGGCTGTAGTCCCATTCATACACCGCCTGGCCAGCGTCGAGGCCCTCGTAGCACTGCAGGCGGATCAGACGGCCACCCGACCACCGAGCCAATGTCTTGGCGACCTCGGTTTTGCCAACTCCAGCCTCGCCCTCGAGCAGCAGCGGCCGCTTGAGCTCGATGGCGAGAAAGATCGCTGTCGCCAGCGCCTCGTCCGAAAGATAGTCGTGCTCGGCCAGGCCATTCGCCACGTCGGCAACAGAACCAGGAGGAAACGCAATAGTCATCGAACGTTGAGACTAACGGCTTCGCTCCCGTCGTACCGGTTCGACAGCCGAACTTGTGTCAACGGGGGTCTGGCTCTCTGGATGTGCGAGTTAGTCCAGGACCTCGGCGAAGAGCAGATTGAATGGCCAACTCGTTGGTAATGACACGGGTGACGGCGGCGACGGCAGGACTGCGTATGCCTCTTCGCCGGGGAAAACGAAGTTGAAGTCGCGGCGCGCAATTCTTTGGATCTCGTCGTCGGTGCGCATGCGAGCGATCTCGGTACGAAGCACCTGTTGTTCTGCGACCAACTCGTCGAGCTCCTGTTGGACCTCGGACGCCTCGGCTCGTTGGTCGAGCCAGGTGGTCGTTGGGAAAATGAAGTAAACGAGGCCGGCGAAGAGCACCAGCGCAACCATCAACGGCAGCACAACACCTCGCGTGACGTTCGCAACGAATACCAGCGATGGATGTAGTGCGGCCGACCGCGACTGCCGGTCCGTTGGATGTGGGGGCAACTTCATGAGGGCATCACCACGCGATCACGCGACGCCGCCAGGAGCTGCATGGCCTGCAAGTGCTGCCGCACCGCGGTAGGCGGCAGTCTCGCCCAGCTGTTCCTCGATACGTAACAGCTGGTTGTACTTGGCCACCCGATCGCTTCGGGCAGGAGCGCCGGTCTTGATTTGGCCACAATTGGTGGCCACCGCAAGATCGGCGATGGTGTTGTCTTCGGTCTCACCAGAACGATGCGACATAACGACCGTCATCCCCGAGCGGATCGCCAACTGCACGGCATCCAGAGCTTCGGTCAATGTGCCAATCTGGTTGACCTTGACAAGAATCGAGTTCGCTGAGCCGTCGTGGATACCGCGGCCCAGCCGCTCGACATTGGTGACGAAGAGGTCGTCGCCCACGATTTGAACACCGTCTCCAACTGCGGCCATGAGCTGGGCCCATCCGTCCCAATCTTCCTCTGCCATGCCGTCTTCGATGCTTACGATGGGATAGCGAGCACTGAGGTCGACGTAGTACTCGACCATCTCCGACGGGGTCAAGGAACGTCCTTCGCCAGCGAGGTGGTAGCTGCCATCGCGAAAGAACTCGGTCGATGCCGGGTCCAACGCTATTGACATATCCACGCCGGGGCGTAAGCCCGTCTTCTCGATTGCTTCGACCAGGAGTTCTACTGCTTGTTCGTTCGACGCCAGGTCGGGGGCAAAACCACCCTCGTCACCCACGGCAGTGCTGAGTCCACGGTCTCGGAGAATCCCTGCGAGTGTGTGGTAAGTCTCGACGCCCCAACGCAGGCCTTCGCTGAAACTGGCTGCCCCGACGGGCATAACCATGAATTCTTGGAGATCGACATTGTTGTCGGCGTGTTCACCGCCATTGAGAACATTCATCATCGGCACCGGTAACACGTGTGCGTTTGCGCCGCCCAAGTATCGATACAGCGGCAAACCATGATCGGCTGCAGCGGCATGAGCGGCTGCCAGAGAGATCCCGAGCAGTGCATTGGCCCCCAAACGGGCCTTGTTCGGTGTGCCATCAGCGTCGATCATCGCCTGGTCCAACCCGCGTTGGTCAACGACATCGCGACCCAGCACAACCTGGCTCAATTCGCCATTTACGTTTCCGACGGCGGTAGCGACGCTCTTGCCGCGCCACGCGTCGCCGCCGTCACGAAGCTCAACAGCTTCGAACGCGCCAGTCGACGCCCCTGACGGAACGATGGCTCGACCAACCGCACCGGACTCGAGGCCCAGTTCGACTTCGACGGTTGGATTGCCACGTGAATCCAGCACCTGTCGGCCGGTAATGGTGGTGATTTCAGTCATAGTCAGTCACTCGTCTCGTAGCACGAATTGGGTCCGCGATCGTACCTAGGCGCGGCGAGCAGACCATCCATGGCCGATGTTAGCTGAGTTTCTAGAGTTGCTGGTGGTGCTTGTGGCAATTCATGTGTGCCGTGCCGCGCCCGGCACGGCACACAAACGTTACGGTTCTGGCGCACCGCCGAGGCTTCCCTGCAAAAAGGCAACTCGGTCACTCCCTAGTAGGTAGTGACCGAGCGAAACCTGTTCAACAGTGTGTGACTAACAGCCACCAGAAGGAACTCCCTAGGGAGGGCCTTAGTTGAGCGTCGGTTTCGCCAATTGACTCCTCCGAGGGGCTTCAGGCGACCAGGTGCCTCTCGGGATCAGTATCTCGCTCGTGTCATCAGTATGGCCGATTGACTACTCGGTGAATACCCGTTTCGCCGAAGAGGGGCCGTTCGCTCTATACAACGCTGAGACCAGCCGCCGGTCGCGCTCGTTTGCCTCATGAATACTGAGAACACACCCGCGTGAGGCTTCAACCCGCCGGTATCAGGAATGGCGGTCGTTAACCTCACAAACCATGGCCGACGGATTGCAGACCCGCACGATCCTGCCGATGAAGGGCAAAGCCGACCCCGTACCGCGCTCTAACCAATGGGTCTACGAACTCAAGTGGGACGGCATGCGGGTGCTCGCGTTTGTCCTCCGGGGCAGAGATGGCGACGCCAACCAGGTCCGGTTGCAGTCATCAAATGGGCGAGACATCACCAACAGTTTTCCTGAACTGCAGGCACTTGCTCCCCTTGCCGATCTCTTCGACGGCCTCGTGCTCGACGGCGAGGTCGTGGCTTTCAACGGCGCAAAGCCTAGTTTCAACACCCTCCAGACCAGGATGCACGTAACCGATCCGGTTGATGCGGCCCGTCGGGCTCAACACACGCCGGTGTTGTTCGTGGTTTTCGACCTGCTCCATCTCGATGGCCACGACACCATGTTGCTTCCGCTGTCGCATCGGCGAGCGCTGCTGGAACAGATCGGCGACGACGATCCTTGCTGGACGATCTGTGAACAGCATCAGGACGATGCCGATGGACTGTTACAAGCAGTCATCGACTCTGAACTCGAGGGCATCGTCGCCAAGAACATCAACTCCACCTACCAGCCTGGCCGTCGTTCACCCGATTGGATCAAGGTCAAACCACGGCTCCGGCAGGAGTTTGTCGTCGGCGGCTGGTCAGGCGGCAAAGGAGGTCGAACTGGCCGACTCGGGTCCCTTCTCGTTGGCTACTACGAAGGCGGCGAACTGCACTATGCCGGACGCGCTGGTAGTGGCTTAACTGACACGGACCAAGCGGAATGGCGGGCATTGTTGGTCGACCGAGGTCCAAGCCCATTCGTTGCGCAACCCACTTTTCCTAGCGACATGATCGTTCACTGGAGCGAGCCGACCGAGGTAGTAGAAATTGCGTTCGGTGAGTGGGCCAGAGGAGGACATCACCTTCGTCATCCGGTAGTACTCGGCCGTCGCACGGACAAAGATCCAAAGACGGTCATCCGAGAGACCTAGGTGCCATAGCTGGCTGCCATGGCTAGCTGTCATGGCTGGGCCGGTGGAGACAGCGCCAAGAAGTCCGGGTAGCACTACGCTGCGTGCATGACTATGCAGGACTCCCCCGCTTCCAATGGCATCAGCGCGGTCAACACCCGAGAAGCCGATGCATACCGTGCCGCACTCGACGTTATCGGTGCCGCCGAGCCGACGATTGCCGAGCACATCCGAGGCGAACTCGGGAACCAACGGAGCCAGCTCAAGCTGATCGCTTCTGAGAATTATGCATCGCCCGCGGTGCTGCTGACCATGGGCAACTGGTTTAGCGACAAATACGCAGAGGGCACACCTGGCCATAGGTTCTATGCCGGCTGTGAGTTCGTCGACAAGGTCGAGAACCTCGCGGCCGATCACGCCAAGGCGCTCTTTAACGCCGACTATGCCTATGTGCAGCCGCACTCTGGCATCGACGCCAACCTGGTTGCGTTCTGGTCAATTCTTGCCCAGCGGATCGAAACTCCATTCCTGGCATCACACGAAGCGAAACACGTCAACGACTTGACCGACGCAGACTGGAACGAGCTCCGGCATCAGTTCGGCAACCAGCGCATGCTGGGCATGGCCCTTGACGCTGGCGGCCATCTGACCCATGGTTTCCGACCAAACATCTCGGGCAAAATGTTCGATCAGCGCTCGTACACCGTCGACCGTGAAACCGAGATGCTCGACTACGACGAGTTGGCTGCAGCGGCTCGCGAATTTAAACCACTCGTGATCGTCGGTGGTTATAGCGCGTATCCCCGCGCAGTGAACTTCGCCAAGATGCGCGAAATTGCCGATGAAGTGGGCGCCACCTTGATGGTCGATATGGCACACTTCGCCGGCCTGGTCGCAGGCAAGGTGTTCACCGGCGACTTCGATCCCATGCCGCACGCCCACATCGTCACGACCACGACCCACAAGTCACTACGTGGCCCCCGCGGCGGCATGGTGCTCACCAACGAGCCAGACTTGGTCGAATTCATCGACAAGGGTTGTCCAATGGTCCTAGGCGGCCCGCTCTCCCACGTCATGGCCGCCAAGGCGGTGGCTTTTGCCGAGGCTCGCAAGCCCGAGTTCCAGACCTATGCCCACCAGGTACGCGACAACGCAGTTGCATTGGCCGAAGGCATCGCCAAACGTGGCGGCCGTATCGTGTCTGGCGGCACCGATAACCACCTGTGCCTCGTTGATGTCACCAGCTTTGGGTTGACCGGCCGTCAGGCCGAATCAGCGCTCGAATCTTCGGGTGTCATCGTGAACCGCAACTCGATTCCCTTTGATGCCAACGGCGCCTGGTACACCAGCGGCATCCGTCTCGGTACACCAGCGCTTACGACCGTGGGCATGGATGAGTCAGACCTCGACCAGGTCGCTGACATTATCTGTGGCGTACTTGAAGCCACCGAGGCAACCACGACTGCTGCTGGAGCGCCGTCGAAAGCCAAGTTCACTCTCGACGACACCATTCGCGACGCGACTCGGGCCCGATCAGCCGAGTTATTGGCTGCCAATCCGCTGTACCCCGAAATCGGACTGCTGTAATTCACGGGATAAGGGCTAGGGGCTAGGGCAAGAGTTGGTGCGTTTCATGCCAGCAGGGGCATACGTCCACTGCCGATCCGAACAAACGAGGAGGGGCAGTGGACGAGCAGGTAGTTCAACGCACAACTAGTTGGCTTAGCCAGTGACAGACACTACCTCGGTGTATTTGGGACCGGTGATAAGCGTGGTCTGCACCGTGTAGTTGCCGGATCCACCCGCCCGAGGGGCGCTCAAGACCATGAGACGATTTGTCGCCAGGTTGCCCTTGTACACGATGTCGCCGGTGGCGTTGGTCACCACGACTTCGTTCGTCTGGCCAAAGAAGATACCTAGCAACGGTGGCACCTTGAGGGTGATCAGACCAGTTGATGACGTGGGTGCAATAGGCCCAAGCCAGGTAGGGCCCACAATCGGGCCTGGAATCGGCACCTGTTTCCGTGGAGGAACCAGCGTCACAGTCGGAGGAACCGGCGTCGGTTCTTCGCAGCTGGGGAGAACCGCAATCACATTTACGATTACATTGCAACACTCAGGAGCCGGTAGCGCAACTGCGCCTTGCGACGCAAAGGCGAAATCGTTACACCTCTGCAGATCGGCGCCAACAGACTGTTGAGAAGACGCAAACTGTGGATTTACCAGCACTGCCATGAACAGAGCCAGCACCAAGGTTGGCCCCACGATCCGAATATCGTTCCATCGCACGCGCCGCGCCTGTGTTTCATCTTGCTGACTGGTATCGCTCACGTAGTTCCCACTTCGACTGGACACGGATCGTCGCAGCTCTGTTGAGCTGTCCGCAGCGAGAGGGCAACATCGCCGACAATGGCGATCAACACGATAGGTGCCTTCGACGCTATCGACCATGCACCGCCCGCTCGGCGATATCTCGTGTCCCCTCGCAGCGATGCCTGGCTACTCGGTGGTATCGGCATCGCTGCTTGGCTGTTCTTCAGCGCCCCATCGTGGGGAGCGCTACCAACGCTGCCACCGGTCGTCGAAGGGCCTCTCTACGGGCACTTATTGCAATTTCGGGCACTCACTTCGGCGCCTCCTATCACCTCGCCTATGGCCAAGGTCGTCATCAAGTCCGTCGCAGCGGGGTACTTCTCATTGGCGTGCCCGTTGCGCTGTTCCTGACAGTGAGCGCTGTGACCATCGCAAGTCTTAGCGGTGGGGTCGATATTGCCAACGAGGTCACAAGTTTCCTCCTCGTTGTTGTCTTCACAACCACGACATGGCACTACGTGAAGCAGGTATACGGCGTTGCCCGCGTCGGTGCTTCACTTGCAGACCTACGACTCGATCCACTCACAACACATGTCCTTCGTTACGGGCTGTACCCGATCTGGTTGCTCGAAGCCATCAAGATATGGAGCGGACGATCAGGGGGCAGGTTCGAAGAAACCCGGATTGGTTACAACGTGCTCCCGGACTTCCTTGTCAGCGCGCTTGCATGGATCACGTATGGGTCTATTGCCGTAATTGCGATGGTATTCATTCGGCTGAGCCTCCGGTCGGGCCGTGTGCCAGCAACCATGTGGACGCCCTACGTCGCTGGCTTCCTCTGGATCCCGTTTCAGCCCAGTTATGCCAGTGTGGTGTTGGTCTTTGGCGCCTTGCACGGGTTGCAGTACCTCGCCTGCGCTCACCGGGCCGAAGTTGCCTGGGGCAAGGAACGCAGCGCAGGGCGCCCGAATCTCTGGTGGTCCTCAGCATTTGGTGGGGCGCTAGCGACCGGCCTGCTTATTGTCTACTGGCTTCCCCGCTTACTCACAGACGCCACCCAGACGACTTCGCTG
>DNHM01000215.1 GCA_003485885.1 Acidimicrobiaceae bacterium | reverse complement strand
TCAGCCGCGAGATCGTCCACACCGTGGTCACCGCCCAACCATGGCCAGTACGAGGCGCGATGGAAATCGATCCCCGGCCATTGATCAAGACCAGTGACCCGGTGGCAGATCTCGCACACCGACTCGCAGTGGGCGCTGGCACCAGCTAGCGGGCACACAGGTTGCCGGCCAGCGCTGCCTGGCAGCTTCCGCCAGCCGAGCGGCGTGTCACAGCGGTCATCACCGGCTATGCGACAAGACGGCGACACGTCTTAACGACCTGTCAGTCCTGCAGGTTTAGGTTTCTTCGTCCTTGAGGCGGTCGCGCAGACGCTGGGCTGGCTCGGCGAACGGGCCCCGGCCAGAACCTCGGAGCTGCTGTGCGATCTGGTCGATCCCGACTTTGCCAAGTGAGCGAGCGCCACGTTCAAACACAAGTGCAGCAGCAAGCATGATGAGGAATCCGCCAAAGGCGAACAGATAGCTGGTGGAGAGAGTCACAACCATCACGATGAGGCCAGCTGCGAAGCCGACAGCTGCCCACCGAACGCTGCGCAAAGACGCGGTGTAGACGGTGGTGGACCCGACCTCCTTCGCAAGACTCGGATCGCTCTCGTAGAGCTTGTCCTCGATCTCGCTGAGAATTCGCTGCTCGTCTTCTGAAAGCGGCACGTAGACATCATCCCACAGCACAGGCCAGACAACAACGCGAACTGGTCAAATATTGTATGAATCAGACCGATTCTCCCCAGACCTTTAGCCCCAGGGCTTCTCGTTCTTGTCACGAGTCAAACGTTCGCCCGTTTTTGCCAACACCGCAGGGCCGATGGAGTCGGTACCGAACTTGCGACGTATCTCGTCGATGGCTTCATCGGCAAGTTTCCAGTCAGCTCGGTCGTCGCCTTCGAGCACGTCGTCGAGGGAGAGCTGCTGATGTTGTTCTTCTTCCAACCCTGTGGTTCCAACACCGAGCAATCGAATACCGCCGCTGATGTCGACCTTGGCCAACAGCTCTTGGGCCAGGTGGGCGATCCCGATACCGCTGTCGGTCGGGCTCGGTGGCGTCAGGCTTCGGGTGATCGTGCTGAAGTCGCCGAAGCGCACCTTGATCGAAACCGTACGCGCTTTGACTCCGGCCTTGCGCAACCGGGCTGCGACCGTATCGCTCATCCGCACGAGGTGGCGGTCAAGGTCAATCCTGTTGTGCAAGTCGAACTGGAACGTCTGTTCTTGACTAATCGACTTGGCCTGCTGTTCTGGCTCGACCGGCCGGGTGTCACGGGCGTGGGCCAGGTTGTACAAGTGGGTACCTGATGCCTTACCGACGACGCCGATCACTCGGTCGATGGGCATGACGGCGATGTCGCCCACCGTAGTAATCCCCAGTCGTTCAAGTTTGGCCATGGTGGCAGGGCCGACGCCCCACAAAGCCCGCGCAGGTAGCGGGTGTAAGAACTCGAGCTCGCGTCCGGGGGCGACCACAAAAACGCCGGTTCCAGGAATAGGGCCACCACGGCTTGCGGTAGGTTTCGCCCGCTCCGACGCCAGTTTGGCGACGAACTTGCTGGCAGCGACGCCAGCAGAACACCACAGACCAACCTCGTCAAAAATCGTGGCCCGTAACTTGGTCGCAATCGCGCTACCACTACCGAACAGGCGCCGAGCCGATGTGACATCAAGAAATGCCTCGTCGAGCGACAGAGGCTCGACCAGTGGCGTGAATCGAGCCATGATGTCCATAATCTGGACACTGAGTTCCCGGTAGTAGTCGTGGTCGCCGTCGAGGAAGACTGCTGTTGGGCACAATCGCCTGGCTTGTGCCGAGGGCATGGCCGACTTGACGCCATAAAACCGCGCCTCGTAGCTAGCCGCAGCGACCACACCCCTCCGACCGGCCCCACCAACAACGACCGGCAAACCGCGTAGTTCTGGCCGTCGGAGCAGTTCTGCCGACGCGTAGAACGCATCCATGTCCACGTGCAGGATGGTGCGTTCAGCCGCCATCGTTGAAGTCAACCAGCTCGCAGTCGAACTCGCGCCCGGTGCCAGTCACTCGGTAGGTCCACTGGCCGGGACCCTTGCCCGCCACCTGTGACTCACCAAAGAGCTGGCCAACACAATGTTGCAACGGTTCGCGTACCCATGCAGGGCTCGTGTCCAGCAACGAATGTGCCAGATCTGGGCTGACCCATCGCCCGTCGACCACAACATCGTCGGGATCGTCAACATGCAGCGCACCGGTATGCCCTGAAGCCTGGAAGACTTGCGCATGCAGCGACATGTCACGGCCAACAAAGTCGACATGAACGCTGTACAACTTGTGTGACCAGCTATCAACGACGACCGAAGTCTCTTCGATGACTTCGCGTTGTAGCGCATGCAGCACTTCTTCCCCAGGATCGACCACGCCGCCCGGGGTGCTCCAATCCAACGAGCCGTTGCGCCGCTGGTTCTGAACCAACAGCAGCTGTTGCTGCTCGATGATGATGCCCGAAGCAACGGTGTAGGCCTGCACCTTCTTAGTATTACTCACCAGTACCCTGGCTGCTGTGCCGAGCATTGAAGAGACCCAGCCCACGGTTGTTCCGTCGGCGCTTCCAAGCAGCCGAGCGCGAGCGCTCGCAGCCATCGCCATCCTGATTAGTGGTGCTTGTGGTGCCATGATTGGGTATTCGTTCGTCGAGCTGCAATGCACCGGCGACTGCACCGTTTGGAAGGGCGTCGGGCTATTGACCGGCGCCATCTTCGCATCGGTCGGCGTGGCGATTGTTTCGGTACTGACCTTGCGGGCCATGGACGAATGGCAGACAACCACCGAACGAGAGCGCAAGAAGCTCGACACGTGACCGCACTCCATAATGAGCTCCATGAGCTGGCGTGTCTCATCGGCCGCGAGTCTGCTGCCATGGTTCTCGATCGCCATGGTGAGCTCCACGAAGCTGACACCAAGGCAAGTGACATCGACCTTGTCACCCAGATTGACCGGGCATCTGAGCAACTCATCACGCAGCGTCTGCGTGCGGCCCGGCCCAACGACGGCATCGTGGGCGAAGAAGGTACCGCCGTCATCGGTACGTCCGGGGTCCAATGGCTTGTGGACCCGATCGATGGCACCACCAGCTTCTTTTATGGGCTGCCTGGTTTCTCGGTATCGATCGCCGCCCGGCTCGATGGGCAGGTCGTCGCTGGCTGCGTCGTAGCCCCGGCGATCAACGCCGAATACAGCGCTGTGCTCGGTCGGGGCGCCACGATGAATGGCGAACCAATTTCATGCCGAGATACCTCGTCATTGTCGAAGGCACTTGTTGGCACAGGGTTTGCTCCTGACCACAGGCGGCGCACCCGTCAGGGCCACATGTTCGCTGCGATCATTCCCCAGATCCGGGACATCCGCCGCATGGGATCTGCAGCTCTCGACCTGAGTGCCGTGGCCGCTGGACAGCTCGACGCATACTTCGAGATCGGGCTAAGCCTATGGGACTACGCAGCTGGTGTACTCATTGCAGCCGAGGCCGGTGCACTCACCATCGTAGAGCCCGACCATGCATCAGATCGAGCATTCGTGGTCGCCGCGGCACCAGGTATCGCCGACGAACTGGTTGCGTTGCTACGAGCCCACGACGCGGACACCGTCTAGTCGGCACTCTGCAATCTGCGCTGCGTCATCTGCGAGTGGATCTTCACCGGGAATCTGCATCGGCATTCCGCACCCTCTCATCCCCGGAACCCCCACCGCCGCGAGCACAGTTTATCCGGTGGCGCCCGACGGACATCGGGGTCCATGACTCCCCGGCAAGCGTGGCGTACTATGCCAGGGTGGAAACACGAGTACTTACCGTCGAAGACGACGACTCCATTCGCACCGTTGTCAAGCTCGCGCTCGAAGACGAAGGATGGAGCGTTCTCGAGGCTGGCAACGGCGAAGACGCGCTTGAGCTGTTTCGCGATAAGGGCGCCGATGTCGTCCTTATCGACATCATGCTGCCGGGCATGAATGGGTTCGAGGTGTGCCGTTCTATTCGCCGCACCACAGATGTTCCCATCATCATGGTGACCGCTCGCAGCGACACCCACGATGTTGTGGCCGGACTCGAAGCTGGCGCCGACGACTACCTGACCAAGCCGTTCGAGCCAAAAGAACTTAGCGCTCGTATTCGGGCCCTGTTACGCCGGTCTCGTTCCGCAGGCACCGACGATGGTGGCCAGATGACCTTCGGTGAACTCGAAGTTAGCCCCGAGCAGGGTGTGGTCACGCTGCGGGGCGACCAGGTACATCTGACAAAGACCGAGTTCAAGCTCCTCGTCGAA
>DNHM01000376.1 GCA_003485885.1 Acidimicrobiaceae bacterium | reverse complement strand
GAGGCCAGGATGCGGGCCTCGGGTGGCGGGACCGGGCGGTTGGCCAACATGGCCAGATCGTTGGCCAAGATGCGGCGGGTGTCGGCCGGCTCGATGATCTCATCGATCCGCATTGTGCCAGCCGCCTCATATGGCGAGGTCGCGTTGGATACCTCGGCGACCAAGGCCAGGCGCTCGGCCTCCCTGGCCTCCGGGTCGTCGATGCGGTCGAGCTTGGAACCATATGCCACGTTGACGCCAACCTCGGGATCCATGAACCCGATCTCGGCCCCCGGCCAGGCGTACAGACCGTTGCTGACCATGCCGGCGCCGTTCATGGCCTGCCAGGCCAAACCGAAGGCCTTGCGAATGCAGACGGTCAGCGTCGGGGTGGATGCCAATTGCAGGGCCTGCATCATACGCATGCCCCAGTGGAGCATGCGGTCGTGTTCCACCTGCTTGCCCACCATGAAGCCGGGCACGTCGACCAGCCACACGATCGGCAGGTTGAACGAATCGCAAACTGTGCAGAGTCGCACGATCTTCTGGCAGGCTTCGGGGTCGAGCACTCCGGCCTTGAACATCGGGTTGTTGGCAATGAAGCCAACGGGCCAGCCGTCGATGCGGGCTAGCCCGCTGGTAACGGACTGGGCGAACTGGGGCTGGAGCTCGAACACCGATCCGGGGTCACAGATGCGAGCGACGACCTGACGCATGTCGTAGGCCCGGGTTCGGCTGGCCGGGACCATGGCGGGGAGCTCCGGATCGGACTCGATCGGGCCGGTCGGCTCGGTCCGTGGTGCAGCTTCGCCGATGTTGCTCGGCAGATAGGACAACCAACGTCTGATGGCTGCGTAGGCTTCGTCGTCGGTTTCGACCCCGAGATCGATCTGCCCGGTGAGTCGGGCGTGCACGTCGACCCCACCGACCTCTTCGAAGGTGATGACCTCACCGGTTGCCACTTCGAATACCTTCGGCGAGGTGACGGCCAGAGTCGATCCCCGTGTCATGACCACGAAATCGGACAGGGCCGACAGGAACGACGAGCCACCAAACGACTGGCCGACGATGGCGGTGGCCATCGGGATCTGGTGACGGCGTCTGGCCATGAGGAACAGCTCGCCCAATTCGGATATCCCCTCGGAGCCGACCAGGTCAGGGATGCGTCCGCCACCGGTCTGGCCGAAGTGGACCATGGGAATGCCCATGGCTATGGCTCGCTCGTAGATCCGGTGTTCCTTGCGACCACCGACGATCGAGCTGGAGCCCCGCTTGACCGTAATGTCGTCACCGAAGATGGCTATCGGCCGGCCATCGACTGTGCCATGGCCACCGATCTTGCCGTCGCCAGGAGTGGTGGCCCGGTCGTCCTCTCGCATGGAGCGGGCGAAGGTACCGATTTCGGTGAACGATCCGGAGTCGAGCAAGCCGTTGATGTGGTCCCGGATCGTTCGCTGCCCATCGGCGTGCAGCGCCGCCACCTTGTCTGCCCCGCCGAGGTCCCGCCGTATGCCTTCGGCCCGCTCGGATCGGTCGGCCCTGGCATGGGACTCGGCGGCGTCCGCCGTCTCTTCGGAGACAGAGGTTGGGGTGTCGGGATCCGGTGCAGTGTGGTCTCGCTGGCCGTCCATTGGTTGGGTAGCTGATCCCGGAGCCTGGCCGCCAGCGCCCTCATCCGTGACCTCGGCGAGTTCTACTCGCTCAGTCGATGTCGACGCACCGCCGGGGTGGACGACCTCGGCTGCGCCCACCTCTTGCGGGACGAGCTCAAGGAGCTTCTCGCCTTTCGCTACCGGCGCGGCTTCTTCAACCCGGATCAGGCTCACGACACCTGACTCGGGAGCGAGGATCGCGTGTTCCATCTTCATCGACTCGATGATGATCAGCTCTTGCCCCCGGCGCACCTCGTCACCTGTTGTGACGTTGAGCTGCCAGATGGTGCCTTGGAGAGGCGAAGTGATCGACATTGGTTTTGCCATGCGACATTCTCGCCGCTCATGCGTGACGGTACAAACCAACAGCAGATGAGCGAAACAAGGATGCAAATCGCCGCCACGGCGAGACAACGTCGATGCCAGGACATTCGGCGACTGTGTCCGGGCCGGGGCAACTATGAATCTCACCGAAGCCGTCGACTACGCCCAACACCACATCAACACAACGTCACAACACCAACCCTCACCGGCCCGGTTCCACGCGTCGTGACCACCGCGTTGGTGACCTGCTTGACCAACCCATCGTGCAAGGCAGACTTGCAGGCACCCGGAAATCGCAAGTTGTATCGCTCCGTTCAGCGAGCGATAGTAGGCGCGACACAGCGCCCGATGCTCGATGCTTTGGTGGCTGGGGTGCGTAGCGGAACCTGACCGGCTAGAACCTCGACGCTGTATCTCGGGTCGACGATGCGCTGAGCTCGGCCAGAGAGTTGTGAATCTCGCGTTGGGCGTAACGCGCTGCGGGGCCGAGTTCGAAGACTGCGTGGTCGGCGAGGCACTGTTCGAATCCGGCCTCGCCGAGGTTAGTTCGGAGCGTGCGTTCAACACGGCCAAGGTCCGGGACCAGCCCGGGTGTACTGGACTGGCGAATGTGCCGTGGATGAACGTGCCCGAAGCAGCCTCGGTGAACCTGATTGTCGTGAGGGAGACAGTGAAGTTGGAGTGAAGTGAAATATGGGTGTGGTTCACATGGCTGTCAGCCGGCCATGGTCAGACCACCGGACACACTCAGTACTTGGCCGGTGACGAAGGCTGCTTGGTCACTGGAGAAGAAAAGCACCGCACCTGCCAGATCATCGGGCTGGCCAATGCGCCCAATCGGGATGGAACGACGGAAGGCTTCTCGCAGTTTCTCGGGGTTCGCCGCTGCGTCGACAAAACCAGCGAGCAGAGCAGTGTCAGTCGGGCCCGGGCAGACGACATTGAACGTGATCCCGTGCCGCGAATGTTCTCGGGCGAGTGTCTTGGAGAACGCGATGAGGCCAGCCTTGCACGCGGCGTAGACCGCTTCACCCGACGAACCGACCCGGCCCGCATCCGAGGAGATGTTCACGACACGACCGACTCCTCGCTCGACCATGGCGGGGAGCACTGCGTGATGCATGTTGAGAGCACCAACCAGATTGATGTCGATGAGTTTCGACCAATCCTCAGGTGTCGTGTCAAGGAACGGGACGAACAGATCCCATCCCGCATTGTTGACCAGCACGTCGATCGGACCCAGCTCACTGACCACCTGATCGACTGCAGCGTCGACCGAAGGACGTTCCGTGATGTCACAGGTAACAGCGAGCGCCTGAGCGCCGCTTGAGATCAGCGCATCGGCGACTTCTTGAGCCGGGCCCGCAGCCCGATCAAGGACAGCCACTCGGGCTCCCTCGGCAGCAAACTCGCGACACAAAGCGCCGCCAATACCACCGCCACCACCGGTTACCACAACGGTCTTACCGTCAAATCTTCCCACGAAAAGCTCCCTCAGTTTGATTCACAGATCTAGATGATGTTGTCCCATTTTGCCAAACCGAGTACTACCACTTCCCGGGAGTCACCACGTCGAACGCCAACAAGACATCGCCATCATCTTTAGCGTATGGGTCACAATCTGGCGGCAACGCCCAGTTTGGCCCAACTAATCGTTTGTTCTTTCGGTTGTCCCAATGAGCCCAAATGTTGCACAAAACCGAAACAAAGGCAGTCGGCGGTCTCGCGCACTACCTGAAGGCCAGTGGGCAGAGTCTTGACGGTGTGGTCGGCAGGCTCGAAGCCGACGGGCTCGTTGTGAGTGGACCCGACCCGACAGATGGAAGATCTCGACGATGCCGCTCCGGCCGGAACCGGTCGCTGAGATCTCAGGGGATCGCGTACGGTTCCTCGTCGGGAGTGTTGAGCGCAAAATCGCGGTAGCGCGCTTGCCATTCGTTCGGCGGGTAACTCGCCGGATCTCGTGGGGCCAAGTATTTGACGATGTCGAAATGGTTGAGTCTTTTGCTGACGACTTCGTCGCCCAGGTGGGCGGTGCCGTTGATGTGGGACATGATCGACCGGCTGAGCAGAGCAAACAGCCACGGAGCCGACCCGATGCCGTCTAGGCCGACGCCAGGGAAGTAGAGATCAGGGGCGTCCAGGCTGCGGACGAGACCACCACAGCGCGCCGCAAGCGCGTCAAGGGTCGTGATGCTCGCGATCTCTCGGCATCGAAGTACGAGAGATCGACGCTGTACCCGGTGCCCCAGAGCAGGAAGTCGGCATCGAAGCGATGACCGTCAGACAGCGTGATCGTTCCGTTCGCGATTGATTGAACGGTCGCTTGGTGGCAGTCGATTGAATCGAAACCTGCCACCATGGCAGCCCGCCCGGGAATGAGTTGGTCGTGTTCCAAGTCAAATGGATGGGTGGGCATGATCTCTTCGACCCCGTACTTGGCGTAACGCGATCGCAGGTCGGTCTCGATCGCGGTGCTCTGCTCCGCCGTTGTAAGACCGCTGTTCTGCAGCTGAGCGAACCCTCGCACGCTGCCGGCGACGTATTTCGGCTTGCTCGTGGGCATGAACCAGCGCAGTCCTCGGTAAGCCCATGTGATGTTGCGAGCGCCATGCTCAAAACACAGGTCGAGGAGGTCGAACGCCGATGCGCCACCACCGACGACAAGCACATCGCGACCTACCAATTCTTGGGGTCCATGCAGAGCGCTCGAATGAAACTCACGCACCGTGCTCGACGTTCGCTCCAAGGCCGGGATCACCGGCGTGTTGTGTGCCCCGGTTGCAGCAATCAGGTGACGACTGTGCACGGTGCCCCGTGGCGTGTCGAGTTCCCACATAGTTCCCGCGTGACGGGCGCACTCGACGGGAGTATCTACCCAGATTCCATCGGCCAGGTCGAACTGCTCGACCCACGCCTCGATGTTCGCAAGAATGTGCGGCTGCGTGGTCCCGTCGATCGGCAAGTCACCCAGGGTCCAATCCAACGCGCTGATCTGGATGTCCTGCCATGCGGGAAGATCCCGCCATAACCCACCGATACGGTCTTGTCGCTCCAACACAATGGCTTCGAGTCCGGCTCGACGAGCTGCCGCGAGCGCCACCACGCCGGCAATGCCCCCGCCGACGATCGCGACGTCATACGTCTCACTCATGCCTTTTAACTTTGGCTCCTTGCCTTGAGGTCCGCGGGCCATCGCCGCCGATGAGACGACAAGACCCGGAGACCAGCAGCCTTCGCCACATTAGCCAATCATGGCTTCAGCCGCTGGATCAGCAAACCCTCCGCCAACACAGGAGAGCCCTCGGAGTATTTTGCGAACGCCCCCTCGTCGATGACTCCGGGTCAGCGCCCCTTGTACGTTGGATCGCGGCGCTCCAGGAATGCGGCGACGCTCTCCTGGTGATCCTCGGTGGCCAGCAGATCACCGAGCGCCGTCTTTAGGTGAGTCCGCAGCTCGTTTTCCCGGCCCGCCCGCTCTAGGCGCAACGCCTCTTTCGCTGCCTGTACGGCCAGCGGCGCATTGACCGTGATTCGACGGGCGAGCGCTCGGGCCGTTGCGAGCAGTTCATCGTCAGCCACAACCTGGGAGACAAGTCCGAGTTCCAGCGCCCGGTCGGCCTCGACCATGTCGCCGGTCAGAAGGATCTCGGCGGCGGCAGCCGGGCCGACGATCCGCGGGAGTAGCTCAAAACTGTCAGGGCCAGCAACGATCGCCCGCTTGACGAACATCTGAGAGAATCGGGCACTGGTCGAAGCGATACGGATATCGGCCAGCAGGGCTAGCTCCATGCCGTAACCCACGGCTGCGCCGTTAACGGCAGCAATGATCGGCGTAGTCGAGCGCAACATCGGCCCGCTCGGCAGCTCCAACTCACCGCTCGCGATACGGCGTGATAGTTCGGCCGCACCCTCACCGAGCAGTTCCTTGACATCATCGCCGGTGCAGAAGCCGCGACCGTTGCCGGTCCAGATGATGACTCGTACCGCTGGATCGGCATCGGCTTGTATCAGGTACTCGGACAGGAGGCGGTAGGCCTCGTAGTTGAGTGAGTTGAAACGCTCCGGCCGGTTGGTGGTGATCGTCGCGATCTGATCTTCGACCTCATACAGAATCTCGTTGCCCATCTACCCAGTCTGTCTCATAATCGACTCACGACCCATAATCACGGCCGGCCAGACTGCACGGCGCGCCTCTCGGTCAACGGCACCGATGGGCGGCACGGAACATCTTTGTTCTGAACCGGCAGTTCACCTGCCGCACCTCCCCTCGCTGCGGCTAGATCGCGTCAACGACAGCGAAGCCACTGCCCTTCTCTTGCACATGGAACGCGTGGGGAGCAGAAAAATGTGCGGGCAAGAGCACGGCGTTGGCTTCGACTGCGGCTTCGAGCACCGAGCGGCGACTCGCGACCGAACCCTCGGCGTCGAGGCAGAAGCCGCTGTTCCACTCGGGGCGGTAGACCTGCACAGGGCTGTGCATCGAATCGCCCGACAACAGGCCTCGCTCACCTTTTGACTCGAGCCAACCAATGGCATGGCCGGGTGTATGACCGGGCTTCAGCTCAAGCCGTAATGAATCATCGACCTGTCAGCCGTCGCCATCCCAGAGCTCCACGAGGCCGCGGTCAAACACTGGCAAGATGCTGTCGTCGAATACGTTCGCATTGAACTCAAGCCCGGTTTGGTCTGTTTCGGACGGGTTCCAAAACTCATACTCGGTCTTGTTCGTGTAGTAGGTCGCGTTTGGGAAGGTGGGTAACCACTCGCCGTTCACCAGGTTCGTGTTCCAGCCAACGTGGTCGAGGTGAATATGGGTACACACGACCGCATCAACCTCGTCGGGCTGAATGCCGCTCGCGACCAGTCGTTCAAGCCAGTCAGTGTTGAGCATCGCCATTTCTTCCATCGAACGCTCTTTGTGATTTCCATTGCAGGTATCGACAAGGATCGTGCTCTGGGGTGTCCGCACAACCCACGTGTGGATACTCATCAGCGCCAGGTCGGTCTTGGGTTCGACGAATTGAGCGATCGTGTCGGGTCCGTGATCATCTCGAACCGAAGCATCCCAAGATGGCATAAGCATGTCTGCCAGGAACGACGGCCCGTAGGACTCTTCGATGCGGGCGACACTCACGTCACCAATGTTGATGTGTTGATCAGTCATAGCTGCTCCCTTGTCTTTCCCAGTCGTGCGACGAGGTGCTTCGTATCTCGTGAGTACCTAGCCTCGCTCCCCAGCAAGGGGTCTGCTCATCGAACGGAACACCGACAGAAATCTTTGGTCGCTCTAGCTGGTAGCGGCGCCTTCCCCTGAGGCCATGCCCCCGGGGTCATCCCATCAGTTCAGGGTTCGCATCGTGTTCCATCAGGGGTCCGGCGGAGCGCTCTGGAAGGCGACGGCTTTGGGCGCGAAATGTTCCGTTCGTCTGACGGGAACTACCCTCTCCCCCCAATGGATACTTCAAAGATTGCTGTACTCGGGGCCGGGACGATGGGTGCCGGGATCGCCCAGACTGCGGCAGAGGCTGGACACCAGGTCACATTGATCGACACCAACCAAGAAGCGGTGGATAGGGGGATGGCCTCGATCGATGCGATTCTGGAGCGGAAGGTCGAGAAGGGGCGAGCGAGCCGCGACGAGGTCGATCAGACCAAGAATCTCCTACAGACCACCACCGACACCGAAACCGGAGTCGCTGACGCGGTGATGGTGGTAGAGGCGGTGTTCGAGGATCTCGCAATAAAGCAGCACGTGTTTCGCACGCTCGATGGGTACTGCCCTCCGGATGTCATTCTGGCCAGCAACACTTCGACGCTGCCGATCTCGAAGATCGCGTCAGCAACACAGCGACCCGAACGAGTGATCGGCACCCACTACTTCAGCCCCGTGCCGTTGATGCGACTGGTCGAGGTCGTCCGAGGAGAACACACGAGCGACTCGGTCGCCGAGCGCACAGTCGAGCTGTGTCGAGGATTTGGAAAGAGCCCGATCTTGATAGCGGACGTACCCGGCTTCATCGTCAACCGTTTCCTGTGCCTGCTCTACAACGAGGCCGCCAACATGATCCACAACGGCGTGGCTACTGCCGAGGACATCGATGCCGCACTCAAGCTGGGCTGCAACTGGCCAATGGGAGTCACCGAGATCATGGATCTGGCCGGTGTCGATGTGACCCTGAACGCAATGGAAGCAATGCACGAAATGACCGGCGAGGATCGTTACGACCCTTCACCATTGCTGCGGCAGATGGTGGCCGACAACAAGCTCGGCCGAAAGACCGGCAGCGGCTTCTACGATCACACATAACACCCGCACCACCTTGTCGATACGCCGAAGTGTGCGGTTTCAGGAACGGACCGGTTGGTTGCACCGCCGAAACCGCTCACCGACCCCAAAGAGCATCCAGGCCATGCGATCGTCTAGATTCGTTAATGGAACCTGTAGTGAACACCCTGGGAGTTACCGATGTCCGTTGTCGAAGCAGCCGGGCTCACCTATCACCCGATCTCACCTAAGTTCGGTGCCGAGCTCACGGATGCTGTGCTGCTCGATCTGCATGACGACGAGGTGGAGTCGCTGCAACAACTGGCAGCGGAACGCGGCGTCGTCGTCGTCCGGGATCAATCGATGACGGTGCACCAGCAGGCCGAATTCGCCCATCGGCTCGGGCCGCTCACGACCTACCCCGTTCGCGACAAAGACGTTCCGTCCGAACTCTTAGTCATTCATGCAGACGAGAACTCAAAGAATGTTGCGGGGAGCAAATGGCACACCGACATCTCTAGCGAAGAACGGCCACCATCGCTGTCGATGCTTCGCATGGAGGTCGTGCCGTCAAGCGGGGGCGACACGCTGTTTTGCGATATGTATCAAGCGTTCGAGTCGCTATCGCCCGAGATGCAGCGTTTCCTGAAACGGTTGAGTGCTCGACACGACCCGAAGGGCCATCATCTCTACCTGAGTGGAGCCAAGACGCTACGAGAACTGCCGTCGCAGATCCATCCGGTCATCCGCACCCATCCTCGCACCGGGCGCAACGCGCTCTATGTGAACTCCGGTTTCACCGCTCGTATTCAAGATGTCACCCGCGGCGAGAGCGACGCGCTTCTCGCGATGTTGTTCGATCACATCATCCAAGGACTCAATTTCCAGATCCGCGTTCGCTGGGAGCCGAACACCGTCGTGTTTTGGGACAACCGAGTTGTCCAACATCACGCAGCTTGGGATTATTACCCGCAGGTGCGTCACGGTTACCGCGCTACGTCGATCGGCGAGATCCCGTACCTCGCGACCCACTGAAGCCACCTCGCGACGATCAAGGCCGACCGTTCGCAGATCACCCGGGACTCTGGGGCTTCAACCGGTACAGCAGCGCCGTGCCAATGAGCCCCGAAGCGACAGCGGTCCATTGGGCTGCAGAGTGGCCGGAGGAATCGATGATTCGCCCCATGACCGGCGGGCCTATGAGGCCGCCGAGCCCGTTGGCCGTGTAGAGCGCTCCCAGAACGCCACCCATACCAACGGTGCCGAATAGTTGGGCGAGCACGGCTGGCGACAATGCGATGATGCCTCCATAGGCGACGCCGAGGACGACTGCGAATGCGATAAGCAGCGGGTAGTTCGTGCCGGCAGCGAGCCAGATCAAGAAACTCAACCCGAGCGCGAGGCATGACCATCGAAACAGAGCGATGATGCCTACCTTTGCTGCAAATGCTCCAAGTGCGAGCCGGCCAACGATCGAAGCCATGCCAATGATTCCAAGAAGCAGGGCAGCCGATCCGGTGGAGCCGGTTGCATCGATGTAGTCGGCCATGAAGACGAACACGGTGAACAGCGAGGCCGACATAAAGAACGACGACGCGTACAAGATCCAGAAGTCGCTGCGGCCGCGAATCACTTCGCGAATAGGTCGAGGAACAGCGACTGAACCCGGCGTCCTATGCGCTCCCACCGCAGCGATCAGCAACAGGACTCCTGAGATGATGGCCAAGACCCGGTAAGCATCGCGCCACCCCTGCGCGTCGATCACCCGCTCCATGATCGGGACCAGCACAAGGGTGCCAGCGCCGATACCCGCAACCGCGAGCCCAAGCGCGAGAGTGCGCTTCTCAACGAACCAGCCGCCCACAGTTGCGACCATCGGCACAAAACAACAGGCAACCCCGATGCCAACACCCAGCCCGTAGGTCAGATAGCCCAGCTGGATCGAGGAGACCTCTGCGGTGAGCAACAGGCCGATCACCATGGAAACAGCTCCGAGGATGACCACTGGTCGCGGGCCGATTCGATCAGCGAGCCTGCCGGTAAAAGGACCGATGGCGAAATAGGCAAATGTGGTGATGGCGAAGAACAACGCTGTCTCGGATCGACTGGTTCCGAACTCATCGGCCATAGGTCCAAAGAACTCACCAAAGCTGTAGGCCACGCCAAACACCGTGAACATCGCAAGGAAGGCAGAGAACACAACCACCCAACCTCGCCTCGAGTCGACGCCATGCGAGGTACCACTATCTGGTCTGACGGTTGTCTCGGTCACGATGCGAGTGTCCTCATCCTGAAATCTGGTGTCGCCACGAGTACTGATTTCGTACCCGCCAGTACGACATAGTGAGGTATCGTTGTTGCCAGGTCAAGGAATTCTTTTACTGAAAGGTACGAAATAGTGGCTGGACGTCCGAGAGCGCTTGACCTCGACACTGCGCTACCCGTGACCCTCCGGCTCTTTTGGGAGCGCGGGTATTCGGGGCAGACGTTGGATCAGCTGGCAGCAGCGCTCGGCGTCACCAAACCCACGTTATGTCGCACCCTTGGCGACAAGGACGCCATCTTTGTTGCCGCCCTCGACGAGTACCACCAGACCTACATTGCCCCCGCCGAGGAATACCTGGCACAAGCAAACACCTTGCGCGAAGGACTGCAGGGATTCTTCGCCGTCTTCGTCGCACGGATCGTCGACGATGACCTGCCGCCAGGATGTTTCATGGGCGACACCGCCGCCGCTACTGGATTCGACGCCGGGAGTATTGCCGAGACGTTGCAGACGCTGCTAGGACGCTTGGCTTCGATCGTGCACCAACACATCGAAACTGCCATAGACAATGGCGAGCTCACGTCGACCGCATCGAGCCTGCCCGTGCTCCAGTTCGTCTTGGGTCAAATCTCGGCACTCTCGGCAATCTCGCGGTCGGATCCAACACAAGCACAACTCGACGACGTGGTCGAGTACATGCTCAACGGGCTCCCGTGGGCAGGCGCCGATTCGACTCCACCTGGGTGAAGGGTGATTGGATCATCTCGGTCAGTGACGACCAGTCGGCTCCCAGATCATCCGAAACCACTCTGATTTCCTCGTAAACGCAGTCGTTCAATCGCGATTCGGCCATCGACCGCGTCAGGCAATCACGCCATCGGAGCGCAAGGTGACCAAGTCGTCGGCCGACACCGCCAGCAGGTCCGACAAGACCTCGTCGGTGTGCTCGCCAAACAATGGAGCGTGTCGAGAATTGACCGAGGTAGTTTTTGAGAACAACGCAGGCGACCGGGCGGAACGGATCGTGCCAGCTGTTGGGTGGACACTCTCCTGCACGATGCCCCGGTGCTGCACATGTGGATCGGCAATCATTTCCTCTCGGGAATTCACCGGCGCTGCCGGCACATCAGCGTCGTCCATAAGCTTCACCAGTGCTGCGGTGGTGTACTTCACCGTTTCCAGCTCGAGTTCCTGGTTGATTTCACTGCCATACGTGATGCGACCGTGGAGGCCTGCGAATCGAGCGTCAGATGCCAAATCGGGCCGATGCAGAGCTGCACACAACCCTTGCCACTGTGCGTCAGTCCCGAGCGGATAGACCATGGCCCAACCATCAACGGTTCGAAACAGCTTGCACACTGCCGACAAATCAGGGCTGTCTGTTTCGTGGTCGACGTACGTGTGATTCCACATCGCCTCGAGCCACAAGAAGTGGATGCTGGCGTCGACCATGGCGATCTCAATGTGTTGCCCGCCATGGCCCATTGACCGGGCCACCAGCGCAGCGCAAACTGCTTGGGCAACGTTCAGCGAGGTCACCTTGTCGGCCACGATCGTTGCCATCAACTGCGGCTCACCCTGGTCATCCACCTGGACCATCGGATAACCAGTAATCGACTGCACAATCGCGTCAAACGCCGGGCGATGCGAATACGGCCCGTCGCTGCCGAATCCACTGACCGAGCACATCACCAGCTCCGGATTCAGTGCATGGAGGACGTCCCATCCCAGACCGAGTCGCTCGATTGCTCCGGGGCGGAAGTTCTGCACCACCACATCTGCGTCGCGGATGAGCTCAAGCACGAGGTCTTTGCCCCGTTGGTCCTTGAGATTAAGTGCGATCGATCGCTTGTTGCGGTTTAGCGACGCCCACATAGCGCTTACGCCTTGGGCCGACTCGACCAACGCGCCGGTATCACGCACGATGTCGGGCGCATGGGCCTGCTCGACAGTGATGACGTCGGCACCTTGGTCAGCCAAGATCGAGGTGCCGAACGGTCCCGAGACCACCGCCGACAGATCGATGACGCGGATACCCGTGAGAGGACCCCCCGCTGGCGCTCCAGCCTGTTCTGTCATGCTGACACCTCCTGTGGTCCCAGTCGCAGACATTAGTTGCCATGCCAGATCAGGAACAGTCCGGCCGATCGGGCGCCCCGAATACGACCCGCACCCAAAGCGATTACACGCGCAAAGCACCCGACTCGCAACAGGTACGAGATGCGGTCTACTCCGGTCACGACTAAGGACTCGGCTTAGGACTACCGCTCTACTGTGTGCTGAAGTGAGCCCATGAGCAACATCGTTCTCGATATCGACGATCACGTCGCCCGGATCACCATCGACCGCGCCGAACGGATGAACGCGTTCGACATAAACACCCATGAACAGTTCGCGGCCGCAATCGACCAGGTTGAGTCAGACGACAACATCCGGGTTGCGGTCATTACCGGCGCAGGAGATCGCTCGTTCTGTGCGGGCCGGGATCTGAAGTGGACCGCGGAGGTCAGCCAGGCGTCTCCCGAAGTTCGCGCCGACGCCGATCGGCGCATGGCAGCCATCACCAAACTCCAATTCCGCCACGACATCACCAAACCGCTCATCGCCCGCATTAACGGATACGCGCTGGGCGGCGGGCTCGAGCTTGCCTTAGCGTGCGACATCATCGTTGCCGCCGAACATGCTGAGATCGGGCTACCCGAGGTTCGCCGAGGCCTCATCGCTGGAGCAATGGGCATTCACCGATTGCCGCGGCAGATTCCTCACCATCTGGCCATGGGTTACTTGTTGACCGGCCGCCACATGTCTGCGTCTCGGGCCGCCGAGATCGGGCTTGTCAACCAGGTCGTACCCATGGCCGACCTCGACCAGGCGGTTGCTACATGGGTTGCCGACATCAAACGTTGCTCCCCCGCTGCTCTTAGGGCCACGAAACAGTCAGCGATGGACGCACTGCATCTCTCGCTGGCCGAAGCTGGCGAGTACCGCAGCCCGATGGAACAGTCGTGGGTCGACAGCGCTGACCGCATCGAAGGCCCCCGGGCCTTCGCCGAAAAGCGTGACCCGAACTGGAGCTGATCTCACCCGTGGGGTCAAGAAGCAGCTTGAGACGAATCAGTGTTGAAGTAACGACGAATCAGGAAGTCAGATCCCGGCATGCCTGATCTCTTCATCGACGGAACCTGATGAGGTTCGATGTTGTGGTCTTGGTCGCCTAGCCAAACGATCGAGTAGCTGCCCCAGGCATGTGGTTCAGGATGTTGCTCGCGCTTCCGGGGTTTCACATACCGGGTGCCACCCAAGGTCAGATCGGTCGCCCTGTGGGTATGGCCACCGAACACGATGTCCGCATCACATGCAGGAAATAGGGTTGTTGCGGTTGCCACATCGAGCTACTCCATCGCTCCGGAGATCAACACGCTGATCATGCGATCTTCGTCGTAGCCGAGAATCTCGGTCAGTACCTCGGTGGTGTGTTGGCCGAGCGTCGGAGGCTGACCAACACGTGCTGGCGTTCGCGACAGCCGGTACTTTGGGCCCTCGACAACAACTTCACCTAGTGACGCATGGGGCACGGCCGTGAAATGGCCCCGTTCGATGAGTTGGGGATCTTCGACCATCGATGGGCTGTCAGCGACGCGATGAGCAGGCACCCCACCGGCTAGCAGCTCTGATTCGGCATCGGCGTCGGTGCGACTCTGGGTCCATGCTGTGATCGCAGCCTCGTCGAGGCCACCGGTCAGAGCGCTCAATGCGGCCCGTTGTGCATCGGTCTCGCACGCGATTGCCACCCAACGATCCTCACCTTGGCTAGGGAACACGCCATGGGGGTCGCAATGCGCGTCGCTGTTACCGACGGTGGAGGCAACGTTGCCGTTGACCGTGTAATCGAGCAGCAGCGGCGCGATCACGTGCATCGATCCCTCGGCTTGCGCAAAGTCAAGATATTGGCCCTCGCCAGTGCGACGTCGGTGGTCGAGAGCGGCGAGAAGAGCGGCATTGGCGAATCGGGGTGAGATGTAGTCGGTATAGGCACCAAATGGCCCCGAGGGAGCCCGGTCGGGCCAGCCGGTGATACCGAAGAAACCGGTCATCGCTGCCGCCATCGTGCCGTACCCAGCAAACCTTGCGAGTGGCCCGGTCTGGCCGAACAGGCAGCTCGACAACATGATGACCGACGGGTTGATCTTGCGCACCGACTCGTAGTCGAGACCGAAGTTCGCCATCGCCTTGGGCGAGTAACTCTCGGTCACGACATCGGCCCACCGGATCAGATCCTCGATGACCGCCATGCCCTCTGGTGTTGTTGGATTGATCGTGACGCCGAGTTTGCCGGCATTCATGTTCGAAAAGAGCGCCGATGATTCGAGCGAATTCGTATTGTCCTTGAACGGTTGCAGCGTGCGGGCCGTGTCGATCCGAGCGTTCGATTCGATGCGAACAATCGTGGCCCCCATGTCGGCCAGCACCCGAGTTCCAGCGGGTCCCGCCATCACCCACATGAAGTCCAGGATTTTCACACCCTCGAGCGGGCGATCTGTGGGGGCGGGAGTCACCGGGTCAGGAGCACTCGGCGTGCGGCACGGCTCGCTCAGTACCCGAAGCGTGTCCGCTCCAAGTGCTGGTGCCGCTGGCAGTCGGGGCAACGGCGTGGCTGAAGCCTTGATCATCGGTCCGGGGAATCTGTCACCCTCGACGTCGTCCCAAAAACCCCGCTCGACGAACTGATCAAGGCCAACAACGTCGTCAATCATGTTGACAGGGGCGATCAGCAGGTTGTGAGTCGTTGCCAGCTCAAGCAGTTCGGCCTTGGTGTGGGCCATACAGAATGCGCCCACACACGCCTTGATGCGGTCGTATTCTTCGACTGGTTCAACGCCGGTCAAGAGCTCCTCGCCATAGCTGATCCAGTTGCGATCTCGTGTTGCCTCATCGCAATACCCTTCCTCGCATACGACTTCCATCAGCCGTCCGGTGGGGACACCGAGCGCGCTACCGAAGAGGAACGTGATCGAAACATGGCCATCTGCACATGGCCAAAGCAGTTGAATGAAGATGTCGCCGAATCTGATGCCCCCGGACTCGCGTTTGAGCATGGTGTCGCCGTTCGGGTGGGCGAGAATCATCGATTGGGTGGCTTGGGCCGACGCCTGCTGGGCCGAGATATCGACGTGTTGCCCATGCCCTGAACTGGCCCGTTCATAAAGAGCAGCGATGACACAACCGGCAGCCTCGGCCGCCGCGTGGGCGTAGGACTGATCGCTCTGCATACGCAGCGGCGCACGGTCGCTGTCGCCAGTAATTCGAGACGGTCCGGCTGCGGCCCAGATCGTCAGATCGGTTGCAGGCCACGTTGCTTTGGGGCCAGTTTGACCGAATGGGCTTATCGACGCGTAGACCAGCGCAGGATTGACGGCCGCGAGGTCGTCGTAGCCCAGACCCATCGCTGCCATCTCGCCAACATCACTGGATTCGATAATGACATCCGCACCCTTGGCAAGTTCTTTCAGCTGGGCCCGGTCGTTCTCAGAACCGGCGAGATCGAGTTCGACAGATGCTTGACCTCGCCCGAATGCCGAGAAGTACAAGCTGTCTCCGCTGGATTCGCCGCCTCGAAACGGGGCAATCTTGCGGCTCGACGAGCCACCAACAGGCTCGATCGATATCACCTCGGCCCCAAGCTGAGCCAACATGAAACCGGCGAGTTCACCTCTCCCGTTGGTGAGATCTAATACGCGATACGGCTTCAACATCACAACATTCCCCCGAAGTGTGGTCAGTGATCTGAGCACTGCACTCAACTTACTCGGGTCACCCCCTGTGATCTAGCACGCGGTCGCTGCGGAGGCGGGCCCATCCGTGACTGATGTGCTCACTCGGTCGGATCCACCAACGAGGAATAACCACAGCACATCGGCCGAGCGGCGGACTACTCGAAGGTGAAGCCGTGGTAGCCGTCGTCGGCGCAGTCGGCCAAGGCCCGGAGATACGCATCGCTGTTCGGCATATTGAGCAATTGCCGCCGTTTCCC
>DNHM01000167.1:2990-5980 GCA_003485885.1 Acidimicrobiaceae bacterium | reverse complement strand
CGCACACAGAAACGTTCGCCGACATGGCCTTGGAAATAGGCCTCGCCGCCGGTGGCGCCATAGAGACATACATTGCCAGCGATGACATTGTCTTCTGGCTCATAGGCAGCGTCGGCTGGCGCTTGCACGATGATCTTGCCGCCCGACAGTCCTTTACCCACGAAGTCGTTGGCGTCGCCGGTCAGGTTCAGCGTGATGCCCTTCGGCATGAACGCACCCAGGCTGTTGCCAGCCGAGCCGGTCAGTGCCACCGAGATGGTGTCGTCGGGTAGCCCGCTGCCACCCCACCGGGTGGTCAACTCGAAGCCGGTCATGGTGCCCACGGTCCGGTTCACGTTGCTGATCGGCAGGTCGATGGTGACAGGTTCGCCCCGCAAGATTGCGGGCTGGGCCTGCTTAATGATCGCCATATCAAGGGCCTTTTCGAGCCCATGGTCCTGCGTCGTCACACATGACCGAGCTGCATCTTCTGGCAGCTCAGGCAAATACAAGATAGAACTCAGGTCCAGACCCGATGCCTGCCAGTGGTCGTTCGCTTGGGTTGTGTCGAGTAGCTCGACTCGGCCAACGGCTTCTTCAATGGACCGAAGACCGAGGGACGAAAGAAGCTCGCGAACTTCTTCGGCAATAAACATCATGAAGTTCACGACATGGTCGGCTCGACCAGTGAACTTGTTGCGGAGTTCCTTGTTCTGTGTTGCGACACCAACAGGGCATGTGTCGAGGTGACAGACACGCATCATCACACAGCCCATGACCACCAGCGGCGCTGTCGCAAAGCCGAACTCTTCGCCACCGAGAAGCGCAGCAATAAGGACATCGCGACCAGTCTTGAGTTGCCCGTCGACCTGGACCACGATGCGGTCACGCAGGCCGTTGAGCAGCAGTGTCTGTTGGGTCTCGGCGAGGCCTAGCTCCCATGGCGTTCCCGCATGTTTCATGGACGTAAGCGGGGATGCGCCGGTGCCACCGTCGTGGCCGGAGATCAAGACGACATCGGCGTGTGCCTTCGATACTCCTGCAGCCACCGTGCCAACGCCGAACTCCGACACAAGCTTCACATGAATGCGCGCCTTGGGGTTCGCATTCTTGAGGTCATGAATAAGTTGGGCGAGATCTTCGATGCTGTAGATGTCGTGATGTGGCGGCGGTGAGATCAGCTCGACAGCAGGCGTCGAGTGGCGTACCTCGGCGATCCATGGCCACACCTTGTGACCAGGTAGCTGACCGCCTTCGCCCGGTTTGGCGCCTTGCGCCATCTTGATCTGGATGTCTTCGGACTGGACGAGGTATTCACTGGTCACGCCGAAACGGCCCGACGCCGCTTGCTTGATAGAACTGCGGCGCGAGTCACCGTTTGCGTCGGGGACATATCGGTGGGCTGCCTCCCCACCTTCACCGGTGTTAGATTTCCCACCGATGCGATTCATCGCGATGGCGAGTGTTTCGTGGGCCTCGGCCGAGATCGACCCGTAGGACATTGCGCCGGTAGCGAATCGTTTCACGATCTCTTCGGCCGACTCGACCTCGGTGAGCGGGATTGGAGTGACGTCTTCGGTCTTGAACCGGAACAGGCCCCGCAACGTGGCCAAGTTTTCTGTCGCGTCGTTGACCGCGTGGGTGTATTGCTTGAAAATTTCGTACTTACCCTCGCGGGTCGCATGCTGCAGCCGAAAAACAGTCTCTGGGTTAAACAGGTGGTATTCACCTTCGCTACGCCACTGGTATTCGCCGCCGACTTGAAGATCGCGGTGGGCTCGTTCTGAGGGTTCGTTCGGATAGGCCAGCGCATGTCGAGCCGAGACCACCTCGGCTACCTGTTCGAACGTGACGCCACCAATGCGGCTGGTGGTTCCCGTGAAACACTCGGCGACAATGTCTTCGCCGATACCAATGGCCTCGAAAATTTGGGCACCGATATAACTCTTGACGGTCGAGATCCCCATCTTGGACATGACCTTGAGGAGGCCTTTGTCGCACGCCTTTACATAGTTCGTATGCGCTTGTTCTGCGGTCAGGTCTGCGGGCATGCCGTACAGACCAGCGGCCAAGAGTTCGTCGATCGACTCAAACGCCAGGTAGGGGTTCACGGCATTAGCGCCGTAGCCAAGCAACACCGCCATGTGATGTACTTCGCGCGCTTCGGCTGTCTCGACAACAAGACCGACCCGGCTACGTGATTTGGTTCGCACGAGATGGTGGTGCACCGCTCCCGAAGCCATAGCAATGGGCACACCGACATTGTCGGCATCGGTGCCACGGTCACTGAGGATCAGGATGTTTGCGCCGTCATCGATCGCGCTGTCGACGGCGTCGCGGACTCGGTCCAGGGTGGAGCGCATGCCACCGGCACCATCACCCGGGCGATACAAGGTCGAAATGATCGCCGACTTGAAGCCACCATCGTTGGGGCCAGCATTCAGCGCTGCGATCGTGGCCAATTCAGCGTTTTGGAGAACGGGATGTTCGACAACAATCTGCTGGCACGACGTAGGTGTGCGCTCGAGTAGGTTGCCTTCCGGTCCGATCCACGACAACGTTGCGGTGATGATCTCTTCGCGCATGGCATCGAGGGGCGGGTTCGTGACCTGAGCGAAGAGTTGCTGGAAGTAATCGAACAGCAACCGAGACCGGCTGGAAAGCACCGCAACGGGTGTATCGGTTCCCATGGAACCAATCGCTTCTTTCGCGGTCTTGGCCATCGGAGCAACCAACAACTTGAGCTCTTCGTGGGTGTAACCATACGCCTGTTGGCGATGACGTAGGGACTCGGTGTCGCTTCGCTCAAAACCAGCGGGAAGGTCCTGAAGCGACGCCTGATGCAGGTCAAGCCATTCGCTGTACGGAGCCCCAGAGGCCAGTCCCGTCTTGATTTCGTCGTCGCGAATGATTCGACCCTGGCTGGTGTCGATGAGGAACATACGTCCGGGCTGAAGGCGGCCCTTCTCGATGATTTTGCTTGCCGGCACATCGACGACACCGACCTCGCT
>DNHM01000167.1:0-2885 GCA_003485885.1 Acidimicrobiaceae bacterium | reverse complement strand
AGCACTGCGCCCATGACGGTGCCGTCGGTGAAGGCGATCGATGCTGGGCCGTCCCATGGCTCGATCATCGACGCGTGGTAGCGGTAGTAGGCCCGGATGTCTTCGGGCATCGACTCATGATTTTCCCATGGTTCGGGGATCATCATCAGCACAGCCTCAGGGAGCGAATACCCACCCATGTGAATGAGTTCTAGCGCCTCGTCGAACGACGCAGTGTCGCTATTGCCCGGTGTGCAGATCGGGAAGAGTTTCTCGATGTCGTCGCCGAAGTGTTCGCTCGCCAGCAATGCTTCGCGAGCCCGCATCCAGTTCGAGTTACCCTTAACGGTGTTGATCTCGCCGTTGTGTGCAACGTAGCGGTAGGGGTGCGCCAGCGGCCACGATGGGAACGTGTTGGTCGAAAATCGGCTGTGCACCAGCGCAATGGCGCTCTGGAAGTTCGGGTCAGCCAGATCGGGGTAGAAGGCACCGAGCTGGGGTGTGGTCAACATGCCCTTGTAGACCATGGTGCGGGCTGACAAGCTCGCGAAATACACGCCATCATGTGCTTCACTTGCACCGCCCATGGCTTCGTTCATCTCGCTACCGTCGGCCGGCAGCTGAATGTCATGCTCGATACGTTTACGAGCGATGTAACACTTCCGCTCGAGCGCAATGCCACCTAACGCGTTGCCGTCGGCATCGGTAGCCGTCACGAATATCTGACGGAAACGAGGCATTGTGCGAGCTGACGCACCGCCGAGAATCTGTGGTTCAACCGGCACGTCGCGCCAACCAAGCACGGTCACCGATTCTTCGCGACACACTCGGGCGATCTCAGCTTCACCTAGGGCTGCGGCTTCTGCGTCTTGAGGCAAAAAACCAATACCTGTGGCGTACAAACCCTCGGGCGGCAAGTCAAAGTCAACAACCGACCGACAGAACAGGTCGGGTATCTGCACCAAGAGGCCGGCACCGTCACCTGAGTTGGGATCAGAGCCGACGGCGCCGCGGTGTTCGAGCTTGCACAGGGCACCAAGGCCCATCTGCACGGTCTCATGGCTGCGAACGCCACGCATGTTCACGACGAAGTTCACACCGCATGAATCATGTTCGGCCGCAGGGTCATAAAGGCCCTGGCGAGCAGGAAGACCGGTTGACGACAACGAACGCGAAGGATCATGCATGTTTTCAGACAGTTTCATGGGTTGGGCTCACTGGTTGCACATTGTCTGTCAAGCTCAAACAATGTCAGGGGGGTTGGGTCGTGGTGGTTTAGCCAGGCCTCGGCGCTGAGGCCCGCAACTCCCTACTTTACCCCGGTCACGAGGGCTGTCCCCAAGCTAAGAACACGTGAATTCGGCGCCAGCCTGACAGTAAGAGTGCCACGCAGTACCCCCGAGTACGCTTAAACGTAATGGATAACACCAGCAGCCTCTCCCCCACGCAGCGCGACGACGCCACCGATTTCATGGCATTTGTGGCGGCATCACCTACACCACACCACTGTGTTGCCGAAGTGGCACAACGCCTTGAACATGCAGGATTCACCGCAACAACACCCTCCACTGGCACCGCGGTTAAGGGTTACCAAGCCCGCGCTGGTTCATTGATTGCGTGGCGCACCACTGCTGTATCGGGCCCTGTGCGGGTCATCACTGCCCACACCGACAGTCCAAATCTACGTATCAAGCCTCATCCCGACAGCGTGTCGGCTGGTGTTCGCCAGCTTGGCGTCGAGGTCTATGGCGGTGCACTCATCAATAGCTGGCTCGATCGGGACCTCGGGCTCGCGGGCCAGGTCGTGACCCGAGACATGGCCTCGCACCTGGTCAAGATTGACCGTCCAATTCTGCGTATACCCCAGCTCGCGATCCACCTCGACCGCGAGATAACCACCAAGGGTCTCAAACTCAACAAACAAACCGACCTTAAGCCCATGTGGGGGTTTGCCCACGATGACGACGAGGAGACAGGCTTGGTGCAGTTGCTTGCCGCCCACCTCACTATCGCTGCCGACGACGTTCTCGCTTTTCAGCTCATGACCCACGATGTCGTGCCGCCAGCGTTTGGCGGCTGGAACGACGAATGGGTTGCCTCGCCTCGCATCGACAATCAGTTGTCGTGTTGGGCTGGCATCGAGGCGCTCATCGAGTCCGACGCACCTGGCACGCAGATTGTTGCGCTCTTTGACCACGAGGAAGTTGGCAGCACCAGCGCCACCGGAGCCGACTCGGCGTTGCTCGATTCGGTCCTCGAAGCTCTCGTTGTCGACGCCGATGTCCTTGATGAGCGCGCTCGAGACTTGGGACAGGCTTTCGTCGGACCAATCTCCGAACCAGTCGATGACGCAACGGTTGAACAAGGCCGGCGAGGAGGCTGAGCGATTTGAGAAGTCCGGGTTCGGAGGGTTCATCGTGAACACTACGTGCAGGTTTCGCTGCACGTCCTTCGTGAACTGCTTGTAGATTTCATCTTCAGTGTCAAGCATCTTGTTGTTCTTGCGGGCATCTTCCTTGCACGCTGCGATGAGCTTCGTGTAGTCATCGCCGTCGAACAGGCCGGGAACCTCACCTCCGGCGAGGAGCGCATTCATGCGCTCTAGGAAGCCCGCACCGAGAACGTTGCTCTCGTCGAATATAAAGCAAATCTTCTTCTTTTCGACGCCAGCCATGCGCATTACCTTCCTCAGGTCCTCGTCGAAATCATAGACGCTATAGTTGCGACCAGCCTTGATCTGGAAAACCTCTAGGTCTTGCATCCAGGACACAAACTTTGTCAAAGTGGTCTTGCCGACGCCAGAGGCGCCGACGAGCAGCAGGTGACCCAGCGGCTGCCTCAGCACTCTGTCAATTCTCAGGATGTGGTCGAGCACCGAGTCAAACACCACCAGAGGGACGTCGAGC
>DNHM01000232.1:6357-6630 GCA_003485885.1 Acidimicrobiaceae bacterium | reverse complement strand
GCACGATTCGGCGTCGGTCGGATGGTCAGGCGGTGATAGCGGTGGCGTTCCGAAGCCGGCCGTGGAACGCGGTGTTGGCCGACATGATCGATGGAATCTTGCATATCAACGAGCTCAGTGGCGCTGCCGCTTCTCGGGCTCGCGACGATCTGTGGGAGACCTTGAGCGACCCAATCGAGGCTGCGGCATAAGTCGGTGGGGCGATCCCGCGAATCACAGCGCCGAACCGCCTAACATCTAGCTGCTCGCCCGGGTGGCGGAATTGGCAGACGC
>DNHM01000232.1:5709-6306 GCA_003485885.1 Acidimicrobiaceae bacterium | reverse complement strand
TACGGGTTCAAGTCCCGTCCCGGGCACTCCGTTGTGGTCATCACAACACTTTCAGTGACACCGGTCGTCCTTAGACTAGACAGGTGACGCTTATGGATCGCTGCTTCGTAGTCGACTTTGCAGCGGTCCAAGTCACGCCGAAGAACAACGATGCCGGAGACCTGTGGGTGACGTTCCAATTCTTATCGGGACGCTAGGGCGCTATAGAAGCGAGGTCAAACAGCCGCTCCGACTCATAGTCAAGCTAGAAGCACCTAGCAATCCAACTCCAGGCTCAAGCGAGAGAGGCTTCGGAAGTCAACAGCGCCATCGGGCTGCCGACGTCAACGACGCCAATAGGCCCGTGGGGTTTATAACCGAGTAGCTCCTGCACCCGGAGCGGCATAGTCCGAACCGCTTCAATCGGCACCGTGAGAAACGTATTTTCCTCGGTCCTGAGCCAGCCGACCACAAAGCCGAAGAACATGCCGCGTCGGTGTATGTCGGTGGTCGTGTTAGCTCCGCCACTATGCAGCGTCGATCCCAGATAGATCAGCGCCGAACCGGCTGGCATCTCGGCTTGGGTGATCTCATGTGGTTCCGCTTCGCGTTCCGGTT
>DNHM01000232.1:0-5679 GCA_003485885.1 Acidimicrobiaceae bacterium | reverse complement strand
CCACAGGTGACTGCCGGGAACGACATTGGTTGCCCCATTGGCCTTGGTGAAATCGGTCAGCGCAAACATTGCCTCGACCTCAAGCTGTGGCCGATCCTGTGGCATGTGGGGCCACGCCTCTTCATCGCGGTGGAGCCACTGCATTGTCTCACCTGGTCTGATCTCGATGAGTTGAGCGGTGTTGAGGAGATAGTCCTCGCAGTGCGGTTTAAGCCAGAGGTCGGCGACTCCCTGGAGTAGCGGCAACTGCATCAGCTCCAGAAAGCTCGGCGACTTGGCGGCCAGACCATCAAATCGGACCGTCGACGACCCATAGAACTGGACCATGTGGTCGCTCGTCGGGTTTCGCAGGCCGACGCCGAGCTCATCCACGAATCCATCGAGATCAGAGTTCAGACCATCCAGGATCTCGGCCCCGATTGCTTGTTCAACAATTGCTGCACCATCGCGTTCGAGGATGGAGCTGACAGCTTCCGCAGTCGTTGTTGAACCATCCACATGCTCAAGACTCAACATCGATGCATGCCTTTCTTCCCAGACTGACTGGTATAGCATGGCACACGCTGGGTTCTGAGATGTCCGTTAGCACAAACCGCTCCCTCACGATCCTGGCTCAAGATTGAGGGTTCAAGAGCTGTCCACTTAGGTGCAAAAAAAGTGTTGTCTATTGCACAACGGTACTTCGTCGTTCGAGGCACCTAGTATCGAGTCCTGCTGTTCATGTTGAGCCTGCCCATCGCGTACGTGACAGCTCTGTCGCTGGTTGCGGTGATGGCAGCCGAACTCAGCTCAAAAAGCACACCGCAGCCTTCCCGGCTCCGCCGAGTACTCATTTCCTTCGTCCTGCTTACGTGCCTTGTCGCAGCGCCTTTTCTCGCCGCAGCAACGGGCGATTGCCATCGCTGGCTGGTCAATGGCCGATCCGAAGGATGCCTCCACCACAGCGGAAGCTATCTCGACTGGAACTTCTGGCTTTGGGGAAGTGCCAACTGGGGCGTCGCTGGTGCGTCGTACGCTGCGGCGCGTGTAATGAATTGGGCGGAACGGCTGAGGAGCGACCCTGGAAGGCTCACGCTCGCATCAGATCCCCGATCTGGTCGCCTAGCTCAGGGTTAGAGTAAGCGTTCACGAGGGGCACTCTTTGTTGACGCACGGTCAACTCGATGTCCTGGAATCGCTCGATATCGAGAGTCGTGTTCCGCTATAAGGCAGCGACCGTAACATGTGAATAGGAGGCTGCTAGCCGTGTCATGTCGGTGGCGTCGCCGGTGAGGATGACGCCACCACCTCGCTCGACAGCTGTGGCTACGCAGTGGGCATCGACCATGTCTGATGAATCTGCCCCTGCAGCGGCGAGAACACCTCCGACGAATCTGGCGAATTCTCTGCTGGTGTCTTTGGTGAGTAGTCGGCCATCGCGATTCAAGAGTGCATCGAGCGAGGCGTTCTCGCGAGCTCCGCGATAGAGCTCGGCAAGAACTACTGCCGGCACGAGGACTGGGCGTTTCAGTTCAATGGCGACCTGGATGGCGGCCCGAACTGAATCGATGTGTTTCTCGTCTGGCGAACGCAGGTTTGAGACTGCTTCGGCATCGAGGACCAGGATCACGCCATCAACTCTCGGTACTTGTCGAGGAGTGCAGGGTCGACCGGTCCAAGTTCGGCGTCGAAGTCGTCGAGCATCTCGCGAAGCAAGCGGTGCTGGCGGCGTAGCGCGATCGACTCGCTCACCGCCTGATTTACCTGCACCGAAACTGGCTCATTTGCGAGTTCCATTTCAGCAACAAGGTCAGCATCGATGCTGACCGTCATTTTCCGTTTCGTTACAGCCATACCGACAACCTACCAAAGTAGGGCTCCATGTGGTCGAGGAGTGATCACCGTTGTGCCGGGTCACGTCGAAACACCGATCGCATCTATCCGTTCCAGGTGCTGTTGCCAGCAGACGAGACCGGACTCGACGTCGACTCCAAGGCCCAAGCCGAGCAAATTCGTTCCGTCGCGGTCGAACGCCTCGGCAAGGTGGTTGGTTCACTTGAGTTCGCAGTCGCGGAACAACCGGCCAGGCACTTCGCGTACATCTTGGCCTCTGAGTCAGGTTGGATCTAGGCGTTGTTGTCCGGGATGACATGCGCAGCTGCAGTAGTCGTCTCGCCCGCTGCCGGAGCAGTGATCATCGGCAGTGAACAGACAATCGCCGGGACAGCAGCCAACGCTGCAACTGCCAGTGCAGTGGATGCTGGGTCGTAAGCGACAACAACATTGCATGTGTCACGTCGGCGGATAGGTCGCCCATGTGCCGGTGTCGAAGTCGTGGACCTTGCATTGGCGGACTGACGCCAGGTAGTCGCGCAGTCGGATCGGTTGTTCCTTGACCGTTTCCGGGAACGCTGCTGAGATCGCTCGGGCGGCTTCGGGCAGGTGATAACACGGAATACTCATGTCAACGTGATGGGGAACGTGGACCATGATCCAGTGGAAGAAGAAGTCCCACCCCGGCGGTCCATTCAGAATGGTGGTGCCTTCCATCTGACCATGAAAACGGTTCCACTCGTGACGCGACCACCACCGAATATCCGGAGCAATGTGGTGCACATAGACCACCCAGCCAATCGTTTGGCAGAACAGCACAAACGGAAGAATCACCACCTTGACCCATAACCAGATACCAGATGTTCCAGAGATGAGAAGTAGCACCGCCAGGGTGGTTACCAGGAAACTCGTGACCAACAGCTTGTCCCGTCGCATCGGCTTCCGCCAGCGGTTGTGGGGTAAGTAGCGAACCATCTTGTTCCACCACACCTCGCGTTCGTAGTAGGCGCCCGGCTCCGAACGGTCCCCATTCGAACCGATGTCGCGCCCGTGCGAGCCGGGACATTGACCGGTATTGCTCGGCGGTTACGGGATGCCACACAAAGTCGAATCCCTCTCGCAACGTGTGGCCATGGTGGACGCGGTTGTGACCGAAGATCCACAATTCAGTGGCGTGCAGCGAAGGAAGCATGGCCACACGTGCAACGACCGCGTTAAGACGTCTCGAATCGAAGAGCGCCTTGTGGGCGGCGTCGTGTCCGATGACGAACAGGCTGGCCACAACGATCCCCGAGAGTGCCCAAAGCGGGAACAGCAACAGCCAGTTGTCGGTGCTGAGCAGGCCAGCGATGATCAGGAAGTACATGATGAGATCTCGCCCGAACAAGAACAGGCCGCGCGCCGTCGAACGTTCGTAGCAGCTCGATGGAATCACCCGCAGTACAGGTTTGAGGCCGGTGGGCTGTCGCTCCTCACCGCGAGAGGGTTCGGTGTGTGGCGTGGTGGCTGACACGAGTGCTTCCTGGCGACGTCAGATGGTGGGCGTAAACCCGGCGACCTGGTGCGGTCGACAGCGGCGATCATTCTGCAAACCAGCGGTGCGAGCTAGGGACCAAGGTCCTAACGCGAAGAGGTGCCCACGTGAAGAGGGCCTGGCGGGCACGGTGCTGGTGCAACGTTCACGTTCGTCAACCTTGGTGGTTTGCTGCTGTCAGCTACGTCGTCTGTTGAGCACATGCGGCCGTTGTAACCATGCGACCGGTTTAGACGTTGGCGGCGAGGCTCACTAAGTTCGTGGTGGCGGTCGCAACACAAGAACGCGCTGGGAGATCGATCATGCATCAGATTCCGAAAGAATTTGATCCCGAGTTCATCAAGGCCAAGTCGTCATCGGACATGCAGATGTACCGGGCCGAAAGAACATCTCGAGAGCCGATGAAATCGGTGCTGGAGAACAACCCCGAGATCTACATCGTGCCGCCTCAACGCAGTAGTACTTGGGGAAACTGGGAATTTCGTCCAGGCTCGTACTACGACACGACGACCGGATCGAAACACCCGTATTGGGCAGACGTGGACCTACCGCAGCCGACCAAAGACATTGCACGATTGCGGGCTGACATCCTGCAGTGGGGGTATGGCCTGGTTGAAGATGCCTTGTCCCAGGAGCAGGTGGCACGCGTTCGAGATCGAGTGTTGGAGCAGGCAGAAGGGGAGCGGCTCGCTGGCATCGCACAGAAGACCCCCAGCGGCCAAAACATCAATTGCTGCGTCAACAAGGGCCGGTGTTTCGAACTGCTGATCGAGCAGCATCCATCGGTGATGCAGGCTGGTGCGCTGATCGAGCAACTGTTGGACGAGGCATTGGGCCCAGACTGGATCTGCGGGTCGCTGATCGCTGCCATGTCGCTCAAGGGTGGCGTGCCCCAAGCCTTACATCAGGACCAGGGCAACGGCTTCGAGGCTCGTAATCCATTGTTGGTAAATGTGCTCACGGCGGTCACCGACATGGACGAAACCAACGGCGGAACGCTGGTGATTCCGGGTAGTCACACGACGGTCTCGGATGCGTTTCGCCATGGCCAACCGGTTGGCAAGTTGCCTCCAGCAATCAACATCGAGGCCAAGGCCGGCACTGCGCTCGTCTACGACGGCCGCCTCCTTCACGGCACTGGTATCAATCACACCGACGAGCCGCGTATAGCCATGCTGAACGGCATGCACAAGCCGTGGATGAAGCAGCAAGAAAACTGGATGTTGTCTGTTCGGCCCGAGGTGCTTCAACGTGCAAGCCCGAAGCTCCTGCACCGCATGGGTTATCAGGCTTCGACCGGCTCGCAGACCAACGAGGGCCATGGATTCGGCGCACGAGGGATGGCAGGCGAGCCAGCGGGTGCACTCGCAGCGATTCGTCTAGCCGCAGACGAAGGACGTTATGTCCGTGTCGGTGAGCTCGGCCCGGATTCCAGCACAGAAGATCTCCATGCGGATTACACACTTCGAGAGGTGGTCCGGACTGCCCGTGAAGGTGCGGAAGAGAAGCCAAAACAGGCCTTCGATCAACGGAGCTAGTCAAGGCAGCTTGGCGCTGGCCCCAGGCTGCGTTGGCTGGAAGACGTGCGGTCTACGCTGTGGCCATGCATGTGACCGTTGTAGGGGCAGGGGTTTCTGGATTGACGACTGCGGCCGCGCTCGTCGAGGCCGGGTGGTCGGTCGACATCGTCGCCCGGGAACGACATCCCGACACTGTTTCGGTGGTCGCCGCCGCAATCTGGACCACGACGACAGCGGAGCCCCAGGTGCGGGTTCGCCAATGGGCGCTTACAACCCGCGAACGTTTTGCCACAATCGCTGCTGACTCGAGCAGCGGCATCGCCCCACTCATGCAACGTGAGTTCGAGCGGGTTGATCCCGGACCGCTGTGGTGGGAATCCACGCCGTTTGTTCGCCGCCTCGGCGACCATGAATTACCTCCCGAATACGCTGCAGGTTTCGAGATCGACGGCTTCATCGTCGAGCCACCGATATACCTCGATTGGTTGACCAGTCGCCTTGTCGACCAGGGCGTAACTATTACCACCAACGCGGTCACGTCGCTTGAAGATCTGGAGGCCGACGTGATCGTCAACTGCGCAGGATTGGCAGCCCGCGATCTTGTTGGCGATGACACCATGTTCCCGATCCGCGGTCAGGTGGTGGCGGTCGCTAACCCAGGTATCAATGAAGGCGTGTCGGACGAGAGTGATGCCGACCGGGTTGCGTACGTGTATCCGCGGAGCCGCGAGGTCATCCTCGGCGGAGCACGTCAAGTCGGCAACCAGGTGACCTCCCCTGACGACGATCTCACCGCTCGCATCCTGTCTGACG
>DNHM01000057.1:5604-6188 GCA_003485885.1 Acidimicrobiaceae bacterium | reverse complement strand
TCGGAAGCGCTCGCTTTGCCACCGAGGACGCTGCTGCCGAAACCTTGACGTTACTGATGGCATCGATGGCTCTTGGCTGGGTGTTCGGCCCGGTGCTGATCGGTGGGGTCGACGAGACGATTGACCCAACGAAGCTTGCGCTTCTGCCGATGTCGTCGACCGAGCGTTATGTCGTGCAGTTGGCCGCGGCCATGACCGGCACCGGACCACTCGCTGCTGCCACCGGCTTATGCGTTGGACTAACTATCGGACATACACACCTTGGTATCTCCCTATTCGTTGTACCCGTGGCTGCCATCTGTGCCGTCTTCCTCATGGGTGGAGCCGCCAGGTCGCTAGCTGCCCTGCTTGCCATTGCCCAGCGCAGCCGTATGGGCCGCGACTTCGCCGTTCTTGCTGCCGCTATTGCCGGCGGTTCGCTCTTCACCATGGCCCAATTAGCCCGCGACGTGGGTGCACGAGCCGATGCCCTCATCGAAGCGCTCGGTTGGATTCCGCTTGCCTGGCCTGCCCGTGCAATCAATGCTGCCCGCCGAGGTGACGAGGTGCCGGCCCTTGCATGGCTGGTGGCGAGCGCGATGTTG
>DNHM01000057.1:0-5489 GCA_003485885.1 Acidimicrobiaceae bacterium | reverse complement strand
CGCTCCAACCGGTCGATTTTGAGTGGCGCGTCGACTCGATTTGGTGCAGCGTTCGCCCGACAGTGGATCTATCTCCGACGGTCTCCAAACAACCGAGTTGGGTTCGTCTACGGAACCGTCTTCGGGATCGCCTTTTGCAATGGTGCAGATCGTCCAGCAAGGAGAGGGCAATGGCGCTGCCGCTGCATTCGGCATCTTGCTGGCCATGATGGCCAACCTGGGGGCGGCGACAAACGTGCTCGGCTTTGATGCTGGCTCGTTGTGGATAGAAGTGCTCACCGGCGGTCCGGGCCGACCCCACATGATGGCCCGTCAACTCATCGCCCTGCCCAACCTCCTCTTGCCCACGTGGTTGTCTGGCATCGTTGTCGGCATCTGGACAGGCGAATGGACACTGGTGCTGTTGGTTTCGATGCTTGCCATATCGATCGCCCTCAACGTATTGACGTTCGGGATGGTCGCTTCTGCTTTGGCGCCTGCCCCACTTCCTGATTGGGACAACCCGTTTGGCAACCGCCAGTCGAACGAGGGCCGCGGGCTTCGACTGGTCATCATTGCGCTTGTCGGCATGATCTCGGTGACCGTTCTGTCAGCACCAATTCTCATCCTGATCTTTCGCTCGTTCGGCAACTGGTGGTTGTGGCTGCTCCCCCTCGCTGCACTCGTGTATGCATCTGTGCCGTTTGGCCTGGCCTCCATGTGGGTCGGCCGGTATCTGCGGGGCAAGGAGCCCGACCTCATCGAGATCCTGGCGCCCGAGCAATGAATTAACCACGTTTGAGCCAACAACGGCATCCACACTCGCCCGTGAAACAGCAGGTTGTCCGACTCAAGGAAAACGACAAAGGCCCCAGAGCTCTGAGAGCTCCGGGGCCTTTCAAGTCGTGCGGGTCAAGCGATGCTTGCCCTGATCAACGGGCTAGGCCTGTTGGATCTTGATCTCGATGTCGACACCTGCAGGCAGGTCGAGACGCTGAAGCGAATCAACCGTCTTTGGTGACGGATCGTGGATGTCGAGCAGACGCTTATGCACTCGCATTTCAAAGTGCTCGCGGCTGTCCTTGTACTTATGCGGGGACCGAATCACGGTGAACCGGTGCTTCCGAGTGGGAAGCGGGATCGGACCACGAACCTCGGCCTGCGTGCGCTTGACCGTTTCGACGATCTTTTTGGTCGATTGATCGATTACCTCGTGGTCGTAGGCCTTGAGGCGAATACGGATTTTTTGTGCAGCAGCCATGAGAGGGTTCCTACTCGAGGATCTTTGTTACGGCGCCAGCACCAACGGTGCGGCCACCTTCGCGGATAGCGAAGCGAAGACCTTCGTCCATAGCGATCGGGTTGATCAGCTCAACCGTCATCTGGGTGTTATCACCAGGCATGCACATCTCGGTGCCGTCTGGAAGCATGATTTCACCGGTGATGTCGGTGGTGCGGAAGTAGAACTGAGGGCGGTAGTTCGAGAAGAATGGCTTGTGACGGCCGCCTTCACCCTGGGTCAGTACGTAGACCTCGGCCTCAAACTTGGTGTGTGGGGTGATGCTGCCGGGCTTGGCAAGCACCTGGCCACGCTGGACCTGGTCCTTGTCGATACCACGGAGCAAAGCGCCGATGTTGTCGCCAGCTTGACCGGTGTCGAGCAGCTTGCGGAACATTTCCACACCCGTACAGGTGGTGGTCTGGGTGTCGCGGATACCAATGATTTCGATGGAGTCACCGGTGTTAACGATGCCCTGCTCAACCTTGCCGGTTACCACGGTGCCACGACCGGTGATCGAGAACACGTCTTCGATCGGCATCAGGAATGGCTTGTCGAGGTCACGCTCTGGCGTTGGGATGTAGTCATCGACCTGCGCCATGAGGTCAAGGATGGCTGCGGCAGCCGCTTCGTCGCCTTCGAGAGCCTTGAGTGCGCTCACCGGAACGATTGGTGTGTCGTCGCCAGGGAAGTCGTACTCGTCGAGAAGTTCGCGAACTTCCATTTCGACGAGCTCGATCAGTTCTTCGTCGTCGACCATGTCAACCTTGTTGAGTGCCACGATGATCTTTGGCACGCCAACCTGGCGAGCGAGCAATACGTGCTCACGGGTCTGGGGCATAGGACCATCGGCTGCTGATACAACCAAGATGGCACCGTCGACCTGAGCCGCACCAGTGATCATGTTCTTGATGTAGTCAGCGTGACCTGGCATGTCCACGTGGGCATAGTGGCGGTTCTCGGTTTCGTACTCAACGTGTGAAACATTGATCGTGATACCGCGCTCACGCTCTTCTGGCGCCTTGTCGATGTTTGCGAAGTCGGTGAATTCCGAACCTTCGACATTGTCTGCAAGCACCTTGGTGATTGCAGCGGTCAGGGTCGTCTTGCCATGGTCGATATGACCCATGGTTCCGACGTTTACGTGCGGCTTATTGCGCTCGAAGTTGGCCTTCGACATCTCTAGTTTCTCCTCAGACGGGACTGGTGGTGGGTGGTTTGGGGGATTTGTACGTCAGCCATGTTCACTCACCGCGAATCCGCTTGACGATTTCTTCTTGCACTGATGCTGGCGTCTCTTTGTAAGAGTCGAACAGCATCGAGTAACTCGCTCGGCCCTGGGTGCGTGAACGAAGATCGTTAGCGTAGCCAAACATCTCCGACAGTGGAACCAGTGCGTTAACGATCTTGTTGAGGCCGCGGGACTCGGTGCCTTGCACCTGGCCGCGGCGGGCGTTGACATCGCCGACGACGTCACCGAGGAAATCGTCGGGGGTGACAACTTCGACAGCCATCATTGGCTCAAGCAGCTTTGGCTTGGCCTGGCGGGCGGCTTCACGGAACCAGGCGTTGCCTGCGATCTTGAATGCCATTTCCGACGAGTCAACGTCGTGAGTTTTGCCGTCTTCGAGAGTGACCTTGATATCAACGGTCTGGAAGCCGGTGAGGACGCCATTGCTCATGGCTTCCTTGATGCCTTGTTCCACCGGAGCGATGTATTCCTTAGGAATGGAACCACCGCTGATTTTTGACTCGAACTCGAAACCGTTTCCGGGGTTCGGCTCAAGGGTGCAGCTGATAACAGCAAACTGACCGGAACCACCTGATTGTTTCTTGTGGGTGTAGGTGTAGTTCGGGAGCGTCTTGGAGATGGTCTCGCGGTAGGCCACCTGGGGGCGGCCAACGGTCGCTTCGACCTTGAACTCACGCATCATGCGGTCGACGAGAACTTCGAGGTGAAGCTCACCCATGCCGCTGATGATGGTCTGGCCGGTTTCAATGTTGGTTTCAACCCGGAACGTAGGGTCTTCAGCCGACAGCGTGGCCAGAGCGTTGCCCAGCTTGTCTTGGTCTGCTTTCGAGTTTGGCTCGATCGAAACGTCGACCACCGGTTCAGGGAAGGTCAGGTTTTCAAGAACGATTTGTTCTTTTTCGTCGGTGAGGGTGTCACCGGTACGCATGTCCTTGAGGCCAAGGAAGGCCACGATGTCGCCGGCATAGGCGATGTCGAGGTCCTGCTTTGCCGCAGAGTTCATTTCGAGGAGACGCCCGATGCGCTCCTTGCGACCGCTACGGGTGTTCATCACGAACGAACCCTTTTCCAACGTGCCGCTGTAGATACGGGCGAAGGTCAAACGGCCTTCACGCTGATCGATCGTCATCAGCTTGAACGCCAGCGCCGAGAACGGCTCGCTGTCATCAGGGTGACGGATCAGTACTTCTTCTTCGTTGCGAGGATTCGTGCCCTTGATCTCAGGGATATCGAGCGGCGATGGCATGTAGTCGACAACGGCGTCGAGCAGAGGTTGCACGCCCTTGTTCTTGAATGCGGTACCCATGAGGACGGGCACGATTTCGCCGGTGATGGCGCCATGGCGGATTGAAGCTTTGAGTTCGTCGAGGCCGATGTCTTCGCCCTCGAGGTACTTCTCCATGATGGCTTCGTCGTAACCAGAAACTGCATCCATGAGCAGTTCGCGGTACTCCTGGGCCTGATCTTGGAGATCGTCAGGGATATCAACGATGTCGTAGGTTGCTCCAAGGTCGGTTTCGTCGGTGCCGGTAGGCCAGACGAGCGCCTTCATTCGCACCAAGTCAACAACACCAGAGAAGCCGCCCTCGGAGCCGATAGGAAGCTGCAGAACTGCAACATCTTGGGTTAGGCGTTCCTTGATGGTGTCAAGGCAGTAGAAGAAGTCGGCACCGGTGCGGTCAAGCTTGTTGACAAAACACATACGCGGAACGCCGTACTTGTCGGCCTGACGCCACACGGTTTCGGACTGTGGCTCCACTCCAGCAACGCCGTCGAACACAGCAACGGCGCCATCGAGCACACGCAAGGAGCGTTCTACCTCAACGGTGAAGTCAACGTGGCCAGGGGTGTCGATGATGTTGATCTTGTGCTTGGCGTCGCCTTCACCCCAGTAGCACGTGGTTGCAGCAGATGTGATCGTGATGCCACGTTCCTGTTCCTGCTCCATCCAGTCCATGGTGGCGCCGCCATCGTGAACTTCACCGATCTTGTAGTTCACGCCGGTGTAGTACAAAATGCGCTCGGTCGTGGTCGTCTTACCAGCATCGATATGCGCCATGATGCCGATGTTGCGAACTTTGTTGAGGGGATGTCGTGCCATTGGCTTGCCTTGTGTGTAAAGCGGTGGTTGGGGGGAGGAAACGTTGGAAGTCGACCAGCGGAGTCGCTGGCTCGTGCCCAGGTAGATCTAGACGGCAGGCAGGGTCGACACCCCGCCGGGATCAGCTACCAGCGGTAGTGGGCGAAGGCCTTGTTGCTGTCAGCCATCTTCTGAAGATCGTCGCGCTTCTTGACTGCTGCGCCGATGCCGTTGCCGGCATCCATGATCTCATTGGCCAGACGTTCGGCCATCGTGCGTTCGCGACGGGAGCGAGCGAAGTCAACAACCCACCGGATAGCCAGAGTGTTTGCACGCTTAGGGCGAACTTCAACAGGCACCTGGTAGGTGGCGCCACCAACACGGCGGCTACGGACCTCGAGAGGCGGCTTCACGTTTTCAACAGCGCGCTTGAGGGTCGCTACTGGATCTTCGCTGGTCTTTTCAGCAACGGTGGCGAGTGCGGTGTACACGATGCGCTCAGCGGTCGAACGTTTGCCGTCTTGTAGAACCTTGTTGATGATCTGGGTTACAAGAACCGAGTCGTACAACGGGTCGGCGGGAACATCGCGGCGAGGTGCAGCATTCTTACGCATTACTGAGCCTTCTTTGCGCCATAACGGCTACGAGCCTGGCGACGTTTGTCGACACCACTGGAGTCAAGCGTGCCTCGGACAATCTTGTAACGCACACCAGGGAGGTCTTTTACACGACCGCCTCGCACGAGCACGATTGAGTGCTCTTGCAGGTTGTGGCCTTCGCCAGGAATGTACGCAGTGACTTCAATTCCAGAAGTCAGTCGGACACGGGCGACCTTACGCAGTGCTGAGTTCGGCTTCTTAGGAGTAGCGGTATATACGCGTGTGCATACACCACGACGC
>DNHM01000502.1 GCA_003485885.1 Acidimicrobiaceae bacterium | reverse complement strand
CCGCGGTGCGAGCCGGTTTGCCATCCATCGAATCGAACAGACCGGTCTTGTGGCCAAGGCTGATCATCAACGCCAGCGCCCCGCCGTTCATGATCCCGACGATGTTGGCTTGGAAGGCCCTTGCTCGTGTCTTGTCAAACTCCACGGTGTCACTCATGGCTCCATCTTGGCACTCTGTCGCTATTGAACCACCAGGAACCAGTGCCGGTACCCAGACATCAGACGTTCGATTTCCGCCATTGCGTCACGGCAGATCGAACAGGAAGGATGGCGTGGTAATCCCGAGGAGGCGAGCCGCGGCTTCGTCGCGCAGGTGGGGTGCGACGGTCACATGACTGCGCACGACAGTGGCGTTGCGCCGGAGTCGATCGAGTGGATGTCCCGCCATGTTCGCGGTGGTGCCAGCGGCCTCGACCACTGACTCGACGGCCTCGACACACCCCGCGGTTGTATCGGCGCAGGCCATAAGAAAAACCGCCTTCTGTTTGTCGGTGAAGGGCTCGTGACGGCTCGCACGCTCCCACGCGTGGTCACATTCGTCGAGAACCCACGCACGTCCGGCCCGCAAACGGCTTTCGGCCCGAGCGAGTGCCTGTTGAGCGAATGGGCGCTCAGCCAAGCTGACGGATCCGAACGCAGGTGTCTTGTGCGCGGCGAGTTCGATGAACACATCGACGGCTGCACGGGCGATGCCGAGCGCTACCGCTGTCTTGTTGTGTGCGAGTCGCACGCCGAGCGGAATTCGGGCGAGCACCGACTCGGCTCGTTGTTGAGCGACCCACGCCTTGTCATAGAACGCGATCTGCTCGTCGGGAACAACGAGTCCATCAATCAGCACATCGTGCGAGCCCGAGCCCCGCATCCCGGACGTATGCCACGTATCGAGGATCTCGAATTCACCGCGACGAGCGAACGCGTAAACCGGGCGTGGCGACATCTGCTCATCGCCGCTGAATGCGAGGACCTGCCCGCCGAACCAGTGAGCGTTATGGCAGCCACTGGCCCACGGCCAACGACCGGTGATTTGCCACCCGCCCTTGACGGCGTCGGCTCGACAGACCGCAGCGGTCGATCCACAAACGATCGTAAGCGGATCGGACAACAACTCGGCACCGTGTCGCCACTGCAGCGCCATCAATGCGAGGTTCTCGACGCCAATCATCAGGTTCCACCCAGTCGCTCCATCGGCGTACGCAATGGCCTCGATCGCCTCGAGTTGGTGGCGTGGCGACGCATCGGCACCGGCATAGGAAGGTGGTGCCCCCAGTCGATGGAGTCCTGCTTCGGCAAGTGCCACGGCGACGGTCTCGTTGAGGTGCCTGTCGGCCTCGGCTTGATCTGCGTGGTCACGAACGAGTGGCGTGAGCGCGGCAGCACGTTCGACGAGCGTTCGTCCGTTGATCATGTCCCCATCTTGGCACCCCATCAACAACCGAGTTCCAGCAATCGTTACCGTTGCGCCTGCTAGACACGTGATGGTCGAAGAGAATGCGGAGGACAGAGTGGGTTTGTTAGAGAACAAGGTCGCGATCGTGACGGGTGCTGGTTCAGGAATTGGCGAGGCGAGTGCCCACCGGTTCGCGGCCGAAGGTGCCGCGGTTGTCGCGGTCGATATCCGCGCCGGCAAGGCGGCAGAGGTCGCCGAGGCCATCGTCGCGGCCGGTGGTCACGCTATTTCTCTGGCAGCGAACGTTGCCGAGGCCGACGACGTAGAAGCGATGGTCGATGAGACCGTGAAGCGACTGGGCGGGCTCGACGTGCTGTTCTCGAACGCAGGAACCATCCGGCTAGGCACCGCGGTCGAGTTGAGCGTCGACGAGTGGGACCTCGTTATGGCGGTAAACGTGCGGTCGGTATTCCTGGGGGCCAAATTCGCGGTACCAGCAATGCGGGAACGCGGTGGGGGTTCGATCATCAACACCGCGTCGATATCTGGTCTACACGGCGACGGCGGTGCGGTCGTGTACGCGGCAAGCAAGGCCGCGGTGATCAACCTGACCCGGGCGATGTCAACCGATCACGCGGCCGAAGGTATTCGTGTCAATGCGATCTGCCCGGGGACAATCGAAACACCGCCAGTGAAACGGATGATGCAAGACGAAGCCGCTCTGCAGGTCAACTTGACCGCACACAGCATGGGTCGCCTCGGTCAGCCCGAAGAGATAGCAGCCGCGGCGGTGTGGCTTGCTTCGGATGAGTCGACGTTCGTGACCGGCGAACACCTTGTTGTCGATGGTGGACTGCGGTCGCGATCTCCGCTCGGACGACTTGCTGATCCTCGACCAGCGAACAAGCGGTAACCCGCCCTGGCCTATAGGGACGCATCAGGCCCGACGGTCTAACGTTGAGGCATGAGAGCTGTTGGAGTCACTACATACGGAGGGCCCGAGGCCCTCGAACTCGTGGACCTGCCCGAGGTACATGCAGGGCCAGGCGAGGTTCGGTTGCGGGTCTACGCCGCCACGGTCAACCCAACCGATACCTATGTGCGCAACGGCGATCGAGCCAAGGTGCAGTCCGCAGATCCCGGGCCCTACGTGCCTGGCATGGATGCGGCTGGCATCGTCGATGAAGTCGGTGAAGGCGTGACTACCGGCATCGCCATCGGTGATCGAGCAATGGCCATCGTTGTACCCAAAGGCACTCACGGCGCCTATCGAGAAAACCTGGTCCTTCCGGCCGGATCGGTCACGCATGCCCCCGAGGGCACCAGTCACGCCGAAGCATCAACGCTGCCGATGAATGGGTTGACCGCTCGCCTGTCGCTCGATCTGCTGGGCCTGCAACCGGGGCAGACGATCGCAGTCACCGGTGCCGCTGGTTGTTATGGCGGCTACGTCGTGCAGTTGGCCAAGGCCGATGGTCTGACCGTGATCGCCGACGCGTCCGAAGCCGACACCGAACTGGTCACCTCACTCGGCGCCGACATCGTCGTGCCTCGCGGCGCTGGGTTTGCCGCCGAGGTTCGCAAACACTTCCCGAACGGCGTCGATGGCCTGGCCGATGGCAGCGTGCAAAACGACGAAGTCATCGACGCGATTGCCGATGGCGGCGCCTTCACCTCGGTCCGTGGTTACCAGGGCGAACCCCAGCGCGACATCACCTTCAGCGTCACCTGGGTCATCAGTTACGCGACAGAACACGCCAAGCTCGACCAGCTACG
>DNHM01000477.1 GCA_003485885.1 Acidimicrobiaceae bacterium | reverse complement strand
CGCCCGGATTGGCGCTCGGCCATGCCAGGAAGTTCGGTCCACCGAACCGGATGCGCAGGTAGTTCGACCGTGTGGCCGGTGCTGGTGTGCACTGTGCGGCGCCGTAGTGCTGGGTGTGTGGACAGGTCAGCAAGCGAGCTGACGTTGCCATAGGCGATCGAGGCCTCGGTCAATCGATTCTGGAACTCGGTACGGCTTAATGCGCCGATGATGCTGTTCATCTGGGACTCGAGGGCATCACGATTCGCGACCCGGTTGGTATTGGAGTTGAAGCGGGAATCGATGGCTATCGCAGTGTCCAAGAGCACCTGCTTACAGAGTCGAACCCATTCGCGTTCATTCTGGATTGAGATGAGTGTCAGGCTGCCGTCAGATGTTTCAAAAGCGCCGTAGGGAGCAATTGTTGGATGTTTGAGGCCAACCCGAGTCGGTCCGCCAGCGCCGAAATCGTGTTGTGCAAGCGGCACGGTCATCCAGTCGGCGGCAACATCGAACAACGACACTCGTACCCCAGACCCCTTGCCGGTCACGCCTCGTTGGATAATTGCTTCGAGCACGCCGTAATAGGCGGTCATGCCGGTGCCAGCATCGACCATCGACACACCAATACGACCGAGTTCGTTCGGGCTCCCCGAGATACCGATCAGGCCGGATTCTGCCTGCACCAGCAGGTCATAGGCCTTCTTATCTGCGACTTCGGCTGACTCGCCATAACCAGAGATGTCGCACGTGATCAGACGTTGGTTGCGCTCGCGGAGTGCATCGGATCCGAAGCCAGCTCGTTCGAGTGCGCCTGGTGCCAGGTTCTGGACGAAGACGTCGGCCTCATCGAGGATCGAATGTAACAACGCTGCGTCGTTGGGATCCTTGATATCCAGCACCAACGACTCCTTGCCCTGGTTCGCCCACGCGAAATAGGAGCTGTCACCGTGGGCTGCGTCGTCATATCCTCGGGCGAAGTCGCCGTCGGCACGTTCGATTTTGATAACTCGAGCGCCAGCATCGACGAGTCGTGCGGTGCACAGCGGTGCGGCAACGGCTTGTTCGACGGCTACGACGGTGAGTCCGGTGAGTGGAAGTGTTGTCATTGGTTGCTGCGGCTACCGATTGAAGTTTTCGCGAGCTTCGACCGCGGCTTGGTAACTGCGGGTCAACGCCGACTGATCGGCATCGGCGAACGAGGTCGCGCGGTGTAACGCATTTGCTGTGGCGTTGATGGCTTCTTTCACCATACGGGTCGTAGCTGCTGGCATCGATGCAGCTCCGCTCGCCATCTCGGTCGCTACTACGACGCTTTGGCCAGGATCGGCGATCTTGTCGATCAGGCCCCAATCGAGGGCCATGTCAGGCCCCATCTTCTCGCAGAGCAGGGTGATCTGTTTTGCCTTGGACGGGCCAACAAGCGTCACCAACCGGGGGAGTGCACCCCACTGCAGGTTGAGACCAATCTTGACTTCGGGTACGTACAAGTAGGCATCGCTGGCGAGCACCCGCCAGTCACAGGCAAGCGCAATCGCACATCCTGCGCCGACTGCCATACCCTCCATGGCGGTAACGGTGATCTGAGGCATGTCTTCCCACGCCTGGCAGAGCCGAACACCTCGGTAGAAACGGTCGCGTAAGGCTACGTCGTCGAGTTCTTCCCACGTCGCTGGGTCACGCAGGTCGATGCCGGCGGAGAACGCGTTCGGCGCACCACTCAAGACGACGGCTTGGGTTGCGAGGTCGTCCTGAAATCGACGAGCTACATCGGTCAGTTCGAGAATCGTGGCCTGGTTGAACGCGTTGAGCGAACCGCCGCGGTCGAAGGTGACTGTGGCCACTGGGCCACCGTGTTCTACGGTGACATTTTCGTAGTTCACATCGGTGAAAGACATGGTGAGGCTCCGTGCTGCTTGGTTGATCGGGGTTATTTGGTTGATCGGGCGGCAACGCCGTGGAACGGTCGTCCGGCCTCGTTGTACTCAGCGGCGAGAGCGAAGAACTCGTCGCCGAATGGATCTTGACCACGAAGCGGCATCATGGCCCGACGGATCGTCCAGTCGTGGGGTGCCAAGGCGCTCGCGCGGTCGAAGTTACGGGCGGCGCCGTCGTGGTCGCCGGTGCCTCGAAGATGATTCGCAATGCGAAAATGCAGCCGGGCTTGTTCTTCTTCGGCCGAAAGATCGCCGACGGCGGTCTTGGCTTCGTCGACAGACATCATTGGTGTGTCGTTGATGACCCATTGACGAATGATGTCGAGCTGTTCGCCTGAGTCGATGCCGGTGTAGTGCTTGAAGGTGTCGGTCGCGTAGGCATTCCAATTCGGTTGCACGATGGTGTCGTGTTCATCGATCATCACGACCGCCGGCACGTTGGAGATCGCGTACAACTCAGTCAGGACATGATCGACATCCATCAAAACCGGATAGGTAATGCCATTCATGAAACCTCGGACGGCTTCGGTGTTTTCATCGATCGCAACCGCAATTACCTGGAAGTTGTGATCGGCCAGTTCGTCTTGCAATACCTGCCAACCTGGCAGGTCAAAGATGCATCCTCACCAGCTTGAGAATGCGACGAGTAGTCGCTTCTTGGATCGGTGATCGGAGAGCGCATGGGGTGTGCCGTTTAGATCTGGCAGGACAAAGTCGGGGGCCTGCAGGTCGTCGAGAGCTCGTTTGCGAACGGAGCGTTGTGCGCCGATGGCTGCAACACCCGATGCCTGGTCCAATACCGCGGGCCTGTCGAGTAAGGCAGCTACGGCCATGGCGTCGATCTGACCACCGACTTCGAGGGCAGCTCGATCGGGTATCAGCACACACACGTCGTCTCGACACAGGCCTTCGGGTTTGAGTTCCCATCCGAGGTCGTCGTGCAGCGCTTGCACACTGATCATCGGTCCGTCGCCCAGCAGGGCCACATCGTTTTGCATGCTGTCAGCCTAGGCGACCAGCCACAGCAGGCAGACTTCGCTAGCGCCAACAACCAAGCCATCGACCGGCTTCGTTCGTGGGGCGGCTATGCACAAGACTATCGATATGGAAATCGCAGATCCCGCCGCTTTGTATGCCGACGCTCGTTCAAAAGCCATCGACATCTTTCGGTCGCTCAGCGAGGCAGAGGCTGGCGCTCCGGTACCTCTGAACCCTGCCTGGAGAGTGGTCGATGTGGCCGCACATGTCTGCGGCATCGTGGACGATGTTCTACACGGCAACGTCGACGGGCTGGGCACCGACGCGTGGACCGCAGCCCAAGTGGACAAACGAGCGGGTCTTTCGGTTGCGACAATTTGCGACGAATGGGAGGGGTACAGCGAGCGGGTCGATCAGATGGTGGCAGGCAACCCGTTTTTCGGTGTGCGTATTACCGGCGATCTGATCATTCATATCCATGATGTCCAGCATGCGCTCGGGCTCAAGGTTGACCAAGGGGATGTGGCTACGAGGGCGGCAGCCGATCGATACGCACCATCGTTACAAGAACGAGCCATGGAGCAGATGCAACTGGGTATCGCCCTAAGGCTGACCGACGGTGATAGGTATCCCGAGCCCGAAGGCGCTACGTCAACAATTGGTTTGCGGTGTTCGTCGTATGACTTCTTGCGCTCCGTCACTGGCCGTCGCAGCCGGCGACAGGTAGCAGCGCTCGACTGGGACGGCGACCCCACTGCGCTGCTTGACGGCGCATGGAACACCTATGGACCGATGCCCGATGACGATGTGTCGATCTGAGTCGACGTC
>DNHM01000287.1:7935-13764 GCA_003485885.1 Acidimicrobiaceae bacterium | reverse complement strand
GCGAAACCGTCGCGGTAAGCGAGCGACGATGGTTGATGGAACGCGAGTGCTTGGAGCTCGGTCGTGGCTCGGATGCCGTCGCGGATACCCATTGCTTCCATGGCACGGTGGGCTGATCGTTTGTTTATCGCCAACAAGTCCGGTGGGATCTTGGCAATGCGGTTGGCGATCTTCAGCACCTCGGTATCCAGGTCCCCTTCGGAGAAGGCCCGGTTGGCAAAGCCCGAATCGACCGCTTCGGTGCCTGACATTGCATCGCCGGTCAGCAGTGCTTCCATGCCCCTGCGCAACCCCATCATCCAGGTTTGCCATTGCATGTCGGGCGGCGACATGAGCCGCACAGGCGGATAACCGATCTGGGCATCGTCGGCGACGTAGACCAGGTCACAAGCGGTTGCGAGTTCGCTTCCACCGGCGAGACACCAACCGTGGACCTGGCCAATGATCGGTGTCGACATGTCCCACATCTCGAACCAGTTGTTGACCACGTGGCGGGCCCACCAGCCATCTTGATAGGCAATCGCTCGCTCCACCGGGCGGTTGGGCTTGCTCAGGTCGTACCCGGCGGAGAAGCAGCTTCCGGCGCCTCGCACGATCATGACGGAGACGTCCTTGTCACGATCACCAGCCCGTAGCGCGTCGAACAGTGCGCCTCGCAAGCTGTCGTCCAACGCGTTGCGTTTGTCCGGGCGATTCAGCGTGAGTCGCCGGATCTTGGGCGCTGGGTCGTCGACGAGTAGTACTTCTTCAGCCATGATCCGAGCCTTCACCGCTCAGCCGACCACCGTCAAATCGTGTTCGGCCAGATCGTGATCGGCCGGTCGGATCTACTCGCGAGGGATCGCTGCGGTCATGGATTGATTCGCCGATGCAAGCAGTGTGCCATCTCGGCGCCAGATGAAACCTTGACTGGTGGCGAACCCCGCAGCGATAAATTCGATGTGGCTTTCACACAACAGCCACTCGCTCGAGGCATCGGGCTCGACGGGTTCGACGAAACGAATCGTGTTGTCCAAGCTAGAGCAGTAGGTTCGTTTGTCGAGCGAGTTGCCGACGGCCGATGGCAGATAGTCGGCCATCAGCGCAAGTGCCGCGGCGTCATGGGAAACGTTTGGCATGCGCGTCCAGAACAGGGTCGTGGCATCGCCGCTGGCGGTACCGCGTCCGATCGCGTCTTCGGGAGCGAAGCCGAACATGCCCCGGGCCATACGGACCTCAGCATGATCATGGAACGAGTCGCTGTCTTGGGTGCGCTGCAATGGCTCACACGCTTCGGGTGGTGCGACCTCGGGCATGGTGCGCCAGATACCGCGCAGGTCTTCACGGCGATCACCCGTGGCCCCGAGCAACGCCAAGATCGTTCGGTCCCCACTTGTTCCGGTCAGCCGCCCCTGGCACGCGGTGCGACCCTTCGCCAAGACTTCGGTGTGTATCACCAACTCGTCCGGTGGCGAGATCGTCGATGCGAACTGACAGGTCATGTAGACCGGAGCCTGGCCGGTTGCAGCCTCAAGCGCGATGAGCCCCGCAGCAAGGCCTACGCCGCCAAACAAAGAACCCGACCCACCGCCGAGGAGTTGGTTCGTCATGTTGAGTGCGTGCGTTCCATCTGCCTGCGCAGTAAATCCTAGGAATTCGGCCGTGGTCATCGGTGTACCCATATCGCTGGACGACGCTAGCGGCATGGTTCAGGCGTTCTTCACTTGCTCATCAAGGTTCACTCAGTCGCTGACGCTGCCACGGCTGAGCCGGATGAGTTCACCCCAACCGACACGAGACCCCGTGCGGAGCAAGGTGAATTCGTAGACCCGGCTAGCGAGCTTGAACAGCAAGAAAACGCCGAGAGCGAGCAGCCCAACTGCCACGGCGGTTTCATACCGAAGCTGGCACGTCGACGACCTTGGTCACGAGTACTGCAGCGACCAGGCCGGCCACGATCAGCGTCAGCTGCACTACAGCCAAGGCACACAAACCAAGGATCTTCCCCGCGAGCAGCGTGCCAGTTCACCAACTGCTGCTCAATGGCGATTGGAGCGAAGACCTGGGCGACGTCAACAATGCTGAGGTCGAGGTCTTTTGCAGGAGCTACGCCCAGAAAGGTGCGCGGAGTTTGCGTTTGTTGATCTTGCCCATGGTGTTTCGGCCGACGGAGTCGACGATGTCAACTGACCGCGGGCACTTGTAGGAGGTCAGTCGTTCCTTGCACCAGGAGATAATGGCAGCTTCGTCGGGAAGGTTGTTTCTATCAGTAGGAATAACTAGTGCCTTGAGCGATTCGCCCATGTCGGCGTCGGGCACGCCGATGCAGGCGACATCGGCGATCTGGGGATGGTCGATCAGGATGAGTTCCGCCTCGGCGGGGTAGATGTTCGCGCCGCCGGACACGACCATGTCGCTGAACCGATCGGTCAAGTACACGTAGCCTTGTTCGTTCATGTAAGCGATCTCGCCGAGCGTGAAGACACCTGGGGCTATGTGGGCTGCGGCTGTCTTTTCCGGGTCGTTCGGATAGACGACTCCTCGGCCGGTTTCGTCCTTGAAGTACAACCGGCCCTCGGTATTTGGCGGCAGCTCGTTGTTGTCGTCGTCCAAGATCATGGCAACGAAGGGAGAAATCGCTTTGCCGACCGAACCTGGATACTCGAGCCATTCTTCGCTGGAAATCGCGCATGTCGTGCCGACCTCGCTTGCGCCGTAGGAGTCGCGGAAGACCGGGCCGAACCATTCGATCATCTGGCGCTTGACGTCGATTGGGCACTTGGCGCCGGTGTGGGCGATGAGCTTCATCGACGACACGTCGTACTTGGCCTTGACCTCGTCGGGCAGGGCCAACAAGCGCACGAAATGGGTGGGCACCATCACGGTGGTCGCCGTCTTGTATTTGTCGATCGCGGCAAGTGTGGCTTCGGCATCGAAGCGGCCGCGGATGACCGATGAGACGCCGGCAACAAGCAGACGCATGCCGCTGAGCGGGCCGGTGTGGTACATGGGGCCAACAATCAGATGGGTGCCAAAACCTGCGAGACCGTTCTTCTTCAACCCGGCAAGGTGTTCGGCCATATTGCCGCCGCCAGCGAACATAGTGGGCGGAAGTTCAGTCCCTTTGGGAAGCCCGGTAGTGCCCGATGTGTACAACAGGTTGGGCAGCGGGATGACATCCATCGGGGGATGTTCGGGGCTTCCGGCCTCTAACCAGGAAGTCCATGACTGCACGCCAGCGGGAACGTCGTCGCCCCACATGATCACCGTTCCCACGCCGGCTTCGGTTGCCGCGTGCTGGGCTCGAGAAACTGTGGACTCGTCGCAGAAGATCACTTGCGACTCGCTGTCGCTCACGATGTAGGCGGCTTCTTCGGCCGTGAGGTGGAAGTTCACCGGCACTGTTGAGCATCCGGCGAGCAGACCGCCAAGGTGGGCCAGTGCGGTTTCGCCAGCGTTCTCAGCGAAGATCGATACTCGACGCTTTGGTCCGAGGTCCATGGCGAGCAGCAGGTTTGCACACCGGTTCAAGGTGTCGTTGACCTCGGTCCAGGTCAGGTCGCGGTAGTGGTCCGCAAGCGCAACGGCGTGGGGGTCGGCGGCCGCAAGTGCAGCGGCAAATTCAGGCATGGCGGAGAGTCTTGCGCAGCGACGATCAGTGTCAGAAACTCGTCGCTCAAATCGGGCGTGCCGTGGTAGTTACGAACGAGCTTGCGGTTGGTGAACTCTTACTTGCCATCTTCGATGACATAGGCGTCGTTGGAGTGCGGAAGCACGATGCCGACAGCGCCGTCCTTGCGACGGAACGACTCTTGGATGTGCCACCGGCCGATGATGGCTAAACGTCGCGGGCTCGTCGATCCTGCGTGGCCGGTGAGCCCGCCAGCATTCCGACCGGCAATCGCAGCGATGGTGATGTGGAAAACCATGAGCACTCACGCCCTGCCGGAACGTGCTGTCCACGTCGGGGTCCAGTCCAGGATTCTCTTGGACCATTCTGGTGCGCTAAACCGAGAGCATGGTGATTTCAACATCCCAGGTTGGCATGCGCGTTGATGGCATAGACCATCAGGTCGACGAACGGTGGACGATGGCGTACGCCGCGTCACTCGACGACTACTTGCCGGACTACCTGGACACGACCAGGCCGAATGGGGTTGTCGCCCATCCGGCGTTTGCTGTGTGCCCAGAGTGGCCAGTGATCGTTGCATCGAGAGACCTGAGCCTCGGGCACGGCGTGTCGCCCGCCGAGGTGCTTACGTCGATTCATGCCACCCATGACACGACGATTCATCGACTGATCCGGCCCGGCGATCGGTTGACCACATCGCTTGAACTCGTGGGCATGGTCCAGATCAAGCCGGGAGCGAAGTCGACGACTCGACTCACGACCGTCGACCAGCATGGTGCGCTGGTGGCCACCACCACCCAAGATGGCATCTACCTAGCGCAGCAGGCGACCGGCGAGGATCGGCCGGACCCGAATCGGCCAGACCCCCTCGTCGTCGATCGAGTCGGCGAACCGCTGGAGATCTCGGTGCCGGTGGCTGCGGGTGCCGCCCACACCTATACCGAATGCGCCCGGATCTGGAATCCAATCCATACGGACAAGGCGGTGGCTCTGGCCTCTGGGTTGCCCGACATCATTCTTCACGGCACCGCGAATCTGGCGCACGGTGTCTCTGCGGTTGTTGCGCATCGTGCCGAAAGTCGACCCGAACTCATACGTCGAATCACCTGCCGGTTCGCGGCGATGGTGCTGCTTCCATCATCGATGACCGTGCGGGTATGGCCCGCCGTTGACGATCCAAACGGTCAACTCGTTCCGTTCGAAGTGTTGAACGAAGCTGGCGATCCTGCCGTGAAGGACGGTGTGGTCGTGCTGGGCGAACCGAGCTGACCAGCTTGATCGGCTCTGTGGGCGACGGCCTCTACGCGCGGCGGCTGTCGCGGAGCCGTGGCCGCCGGGTCCGTTTTGGCACTTCGCCGTCGTCGACCATGTCTCCCGGTGCCACCCATTTGCCATCGAGTTCGGCCTCGAGCGCCAATTGAACGGTGGCAACTCCTTCTTCGGTCATGTTCGGCCAGCCGAACTCGACGAGATCGGGTCCACCTCGTGAACCTGGCATGTCCATGCGAAAGATCGCCTTGCCAAGGTGGATACGACTATGGCGGCCAAACAGGCTGGTCTGGAGCGATGTGGCGATCGTGGTGAACCGCTTGACGTCTTCGATGATCACGGTGCGGTCGCCGAGCTTGAGCCTGCCGTCGGTGACTGTCATCACTGGATTGGCAGCATCACTAAGCGACTGGTAACGCACCATGTTTCCCCACACCATGCCGACCAGGCCAACCACAAACAGCGCGCCGATGGTGTTCTGCCATCCGGTAACTACCAGCACGATGAGCAGGATCAATCCGGCTGCCGGGAAGAAACGTTTACGGAAGCGATCGCTTCGTTCACGAATCTTGTTCTGATCCACAGTTCGTTCCCAGATCACACGCTCGGCCATGACGAACGTTTTACTCGGTTTCAGTCTGCATCAGGCGGTGATGCAGACTGAGGACGGACCCAACCAAAAAGGGGAAACTCGTGGGCAAGCCAGACATCGTGATTCGAAATGGCAGTGTGATCGACGGTACCGGGGCGCCAGCTCGTCATGCCGAGGTAGCGATCACCGACGGTGTGATCACCGAGATTGCCGACAAGGTCGGTGACTCAGGCACACGCGAAATCGACGCCGATGGCCGCATCGTGACACCCGGTTTCGTCGATATTCATACCCATCTCGACGCGCAGATCGCATGGGATCCCATCCAGACATCGAGCTGTTGGCACGGCATCACCAG
>DNHM01000287.1:3773-7770 GCA_003485885.1 Acidimicrobiaceae bacterium | reverse complement strand
CCAACAAGGGCATCAATGTTGGCGGCATGGTCGGCCACTCGGCGGTTCGGCTTGCTGCCATGGGCGAACGGGGCATGGACGAAACGCCCTCGTCGGCCGAAGACATCGCGGCCATGGTCGACATGGTCGACGAAGCAATCGGTGCCGGCGCGCTTGGCTTCTCCACGTCGCGCACGCTGCTGCATGTGGTACCCGATGGCCGCCAGGTACCGGGCACGTTCGCCGACGAAAGCGAACTGCTTGCGTTTGGTGATGTGCTCGGCAAACACGGCAAAGGCATCTTCGAAGCCGCTGCCCGCTTGGGTGAGCGGGACCGAGAAGAACATCTGCCGAAGACCCGGGCCGAGGTCGCGTGGATGGGCGAGGTGTCCCGACGCAGCGGTCGCCCTGTCAGCTTCGGCCTGGTATCGAGCAATCGACGTCCTGACCTGTTCCGCAAGGTCGTCGAATTCACCCGGGAAGAAAACCAAGCCGGGGCCAACGTTCGGCCACAAACCACATGTCGGGGCATTGGTGTGATCTACAACCTGGCCAACCGGCTGCCGTTCCGGAACGCAGCGTGGAAACAGGTCTTCGACATGCCAGCAGGCGATCGCCTGGCGGCGATCTCGGATCCCAACCGCCGTGCTGACTTCCTGGCGGCCGATCTTGCGGCAGCGGCCGACAAGTTGTGGATCTTCCCCGACGGCGACGCTCGTTACGACTGCCGTCCCGAAGACAGCTTGCAGGCCGAGGCCGACCGAGCCGGTGTGGCACCAGTCGAGCTCTTCCTGGACCGCTGCATCGCCAGCGGAGGCACGCTCAATCTGAACTACCCGATCCTGAACGAGAGCCTCGATTCGGTCCAAGAGATGCTCGACGACCCAATGGTCAGCCTGGGGCTCGCCGATGCTGGTGCTCACGTGGGCCAGATCATGGACTCGAGTCAGCCGACCTTCTACCTGACCTACTGGGTGCGTGAGAAACAACGGTGGGAGCTCGAAGAAGCGATCCGCCGCCTGACCTCTGACACCGCCGACCTGTTCGGCATCAAGGGCCGCGGTCGTCTGGTCGAAGGCGCATACGCCGACGTCAACGTGATCGACTTCGACAACCTGCGACTACCGCAGCCCGAGTACGTCTTTGACTTTCCGAACGGCGCAGGCCGCTACATCCAGGGCGCAAGCGGCTACGACTACACGATCGTGAACGGGCAGGTCTTCATGGACCATGGCGAACACACCGGCGCCTTCGCTGGAACCACGCTCCGGTCATAACAACGCTCTCCACGCCGTAGGTCTCGCAGCGACTTACACCACGCAGAACTCATTACCTTCGGGGTCGGTCATCACGGTCCATGGGGTGACTTCAACGAAGTGCGGCCCTTCGACCGCTCCTAGAGATGTGAGTTCCGCGACCACCGTTGCGATTGCTGCCTGATGATCTTCGAGTGAAGCGCCGGTGCGGTCGATGCCGCAGTGGACATCGAGGTGTACGCGGTTCTTTGTTGCCTTAGCTTCGGGAACTCTCAAGAACAGCAGCCGAGGGCCAGGGCCGTCTGGGTCCTCGGCTATCGCGATATCGGTCTGGTCTGCGCCGTATGAGTCGTTTGTTGCGTAACCCAAAGCGGCTGCCCAGAAGTCAGCAATGGTCGGTGGGTCGATCGCGTCGAACGTGATCGTGACCCGACGACTCATGTGGTCGGCGCGTCAACCGGAACGGTTCCCATGTCTGCAGGCGAGGCGACCTCGAGTGCTTCGTAGTCTTCGGACATGCCGATCTCGTTGTGGATCAGGCCGCCGGGTATTGCCAACGAAGCTCCTTCGGCGAGGCGTTCGACTCGTCCACCTTCGAATTCGAGGTCGACCCAGCCCTTAAGCACGTAAACGAACTGCAGATCACACACGTGGTAATGCCAGCCGGTGTCTTCCATGACATCGGTGGCCTTCATGACCTTGGCTCGGTACTTGCCGTTGGTCGCTGCTTCGAGTCCGGTGTCTCGGTAGTCGAAGAAGGTTCGACGGCCGATCTTGCCGAACGTGGCGTCGGCCAAGTGTTGCACCAATAGTTCATCGTTGGTGGTGGCTGTTGTTTCGTCGATGCTCACGTCGTCCCCTAGGTAGTTATGTGACTTGCGCGTTCGTGCGGCTTGGTTGTTTGCCTCAATCGTGGCCTGTGGGGACGGCTGCTGCAAGCGGGCCATGATCAATCACGCTGGAGATAACCCCTTCTGGACCCAAGGTGCCGACCCTGATATCAGCGACCGGGCTGAGCGTGAAGCACTTTTTGAGAGGCCTAGGCAATGACCTCGGTGTTGTGGCACAATTCGAGAATGATCTCTGTTCACATCTTGTACCCAAAGACCGATGACTCCACGTTCGACATGGACTACTACTGCGCAACCCATATGCCCATGCTTGCCGACGCCCTAGGCGACGCGTGCAAGGGTTGGGGCGCTTCGACTGTTGGCGCTGGCGCGTGGGCAGCCATTGGCTGGGCCAACGTCGAAAGCCAAGAAGCACTCGACAAGGCACTCCAGCAACACGGCGCTGCCATCATGGGCGATGTTCCGAACTACACCAACGTGCAACCACAGATGGTCATTGGTCAGATCGCTCAATAACTCTCAGAGCCGGAACTCTCAGAGCCGGAACTCTCACAGCTGGGCTCGACCCCGCTCCATAATCGATTCACGCCGGGCTGCAACATCTGCGCCCGGCGTTGTCGCTTTTCCGAAGTCTGCTGAGCCAGCTGATTCCAGATCCCACATCGGGCTGAGTGCTTCGGCTTCCTGGCTCGCATAGGTTGCCAGCATCTGGCGCACGCCAAGTTGGTCGTTGTCGACAATCGCTGCCGCGATTTCTCGGGTGCGGCCCATGAGGTGGGGGTGGGCGACGACCTCGTTGACCAGGCCCCAGTGCAGTGCCTGATCCGCAGTCACGAAGTTGCCGGTGAGCGAGATCTGTCGTGCTCGAGTTCGGCCGACGGCATCGGCGAGAAGCGCTGTCAGCCCCCAACCGGGCATGACGCCAACACGAGCGTGAGTGTCCGCGAACCGGGCATGTTCTGAAGCGATGAGGAAGTCGCAGTTGAGTGCAAGCTCGAAGCCGCCGGTGATAGCCACCCCGTTGATCGCTCCGATCAGCGGTTTGGTCCGAGACGGAAATGGGTTGGAGCTGCCGACCGGGGTTTCACTCAACAGGCTGGTGCGGTCATCGCCGATCATCTTCAGGTCGAGCCCGGCGGTGAATGCCGGATCGGTGCCTGTCAAGATCATGACCTGCACGTCGTCGCTGGCTTCGAACTCTGCGAGCGATGAGCGTAGGGCCCGTCGCATGGCGGGGTTGATCGCATTGCGGGCCTCGGGACGGTGCATCGTCAGCGTGCCGATGCCGTCGTTGACTTCGACCCGCACGGGATGATCTGGTGTTGCTTCAACAAGAGGCATGACTCCACTCAAGCCGGTCATGCAAACTGGACCAAACCGAAGCGGCCGCGAACCGGTAACGAACAATGTGCGTTAGTTGGGCCGATAGTCCTCAAGCGGCCCGAGCCCGGCCACAACTTCGACAGCGAGTGGGTCGCCGGTCATCGAGATGTCGAACAACGTGTTGAGCCATGCCACGGTTACATGGTTGACCATTGCTTGTGCGATCTCGGGTTCAGTTGCACCTGAGGTGCAGCCATCCTCAGCTCGGGCGACCTGTTCCTCGCCGAGTAACGCAGTAAGCGCGCCCAGGCCTCCGAGATCGGCGATCCCTCGGCAAGGATCGGTGAAGGAGTTGTGACCGGCACCCTGAATGTTCAGCAGTGACAGGGCGACACCGGCTGTCTCGAACAGTTCGTAACTTCGTTCGGCAGGCACGACGGCATCGAGTTCACCGATCACGATCAGGCCGGGCTGGGTGAGTGCAAGTCCATCGCGAGTGCCTCCAGAGATGCTGATCCAACCATCGATGCGATCAGGATCGGCAGCGGCGGACTGGACGGCCGCCCATGCGCCGGCTGAGTGACCGCT
>DNHM01000287.1:0-3676 GCA_003485885.1 Acidimicrobiaceae bacterium | reverse complement strand
GTACATCGTCGACGGCGGCATCGGGCCGACTGTTCGACTCATCGAATAACCCACTGCCGACCAGGTCAAGTGTCTGTTCGGCGATGCCGCGTTCCAAATGATCGGCACTGACGACGACATATCCCCAGGAGGCGAGGTGGCTGGTGAAATGGGTGGCAATCTGGCGGTATCCACCAAACCCATGTCCATAGATAAGCACCGGGAAGGCTTCCGGTAGTGCGGCGGCATCGCGGAACGCCAGGGTGTCGTACTCACCGCTGAGTTCGAGTGGGACGATCACTCGTAAGGGCTCGGGGAACGCGGTGAGCGCATCGAACGTCTCAGTGGGTTGGCCGTCGACCAACTCTGGATCGACCGGGTACCAAACTTCTACGTCGCGATCGCCGAGGCTGCGGGTCGTTACACCGACGGCATAGGGGCCACGCTCCGAGAAGGTTGCTGGCGGCGCCACCGGTTGTGGTGTTGGCTCAGCCGTGGGTGCCGGAACGGCTGTTGGCACAGGTGCGGCCGTGGGGTCTGGGGCACTCGCCGGTTCAGTGGTTGGTTCAGAGGTTGGTTCCGCCGCGTTGGGCTGGGGAACAGTTGCGGCTTCTTCGGCAGCGGACAGCTGATCGGAGGCTTCGGGTCCGCCGCATGCAACGGCAAGTAGTGCCAGTCCGGCGAGGACCAGAGAGATGCGGGCGTGAAGCGGGGGTATGAGGGAGTGAGGCATGGTCATCTCAATCGAGGCGCTGTAGCTGCGGGTGGTTCAGAGCTTCACTTGTGATGTCCGCGGCCACAAGATATCGGGTCACATCGTTCGGGGCCGGCCTAGACGCGGCGATGTCGCTCGATGAGCAGCTCACGGTTTGTTGCCGAGGTGCCACTTGCCGCAGGTTTGGCAGTTGTAAGCCTGCAGGCCTCGTCGGCCACGCTCGACTCGCAGTTTCTTGGCTACGTCCTGGGCCTCGCGCTTGGACTTGTGCGGTTGTTTGCCTTCACATGACTGAGCGTGGCGGGCTCGAGCCTTCTTGAGCTTCCGAGGTGTCTTGGCCATAACAGCCTTAAGTGTAGGCAGCTGGACCGAACCGCCGACTGGCGCATCTCAAGCAGCGACGCGGCGCAACTGCGGACTATCCGCTATCGGAGCGAGGGCTACCAACCGATACGAGCGGCACAACTATCGGTGTACGTTGCCGTCGGTTCGTCGGTTCTTTCGGGCTACATGGCCCGTTCGTGGCCGGCCCAGTATTCCTCGCGCAGCTTGCGCTTCTGGACCTTGCCGGTGCCGGTTCTCGGCAGAGCCTCGACGAAGTCGATCGAGCGGGGCACCTTGTAACTCGCAAGCTGTTCGCGACAGAACGTTCGCAGTGTGTCGCCGAGTGCTTCGGCCTCGACACCCTCGTTTGCTACGACCACGGCCTTGACCTCCTCGCCGTATTCGTCGTTTGGCACACCAATGACGGTCACATCGGCCACGTCGTCGTGGCCGCCGATGACACCTTCGATCTCGGCCGGATAGATATTGACACCGCCGCTGATGATCATGTCGATCTTGCGATCTGATAACCATAGGAAACCATCCTCGTCGAGGTAACCAACATCGCCGCTGGTAGCTACGCCGGGTTCGAGGTGTACCTCGGCGGTCTTCTCCGGCGCCTTGTGATATTCGAAGTCTTTGCCCATCTGATTACGGAAGTAGATCGTTCCGGACTCGTTGGTGGCGCATGGCTGGCCATCGTCGCCGATGATCATGATCTCGATATTCGGCATGGCCGGACCGACGCTTCCGCCTTTGGCGAGCCATTGTTCGCTGTCGACCATGGATACGACCGAACCTTCGGTCGATCCGTAGTACTCGCTGATCTTTGGACCCCACCACTCGATGAGGGATCGCTTGACCACCGGAGGACACGGCGCTGCGCCGTGCAGCACTATGTCGAGCGATGAACCGTCGAACGAAGACTTCACCGCGTCGGGCAGATCGATGAGTCGCTTCATCTGGGTCGGAACAAGGTGAATGTTTGTTGCCTGATGGTGGTCGATCAGGTCGAGTACGCCGGCACTGTCGTACTTGTGCTGCATCACCACGGCTGAGCCCGCAATCATCGGAAGCCACGAGAATGCCCATTGGGCTGAGTGGTAGACCGGACCACAAAGCACGGTTACCCCTGGAACGGTCATGAGTGACGCGAAACCTGCGCCGACGAGTTGCCAGATCTCCGCGCCAACATCGTCGCCTACCGAGGTCAGTGAGCCGCGTACGCCTTTCGGGTGTCCAGTGGTACCGGACGTGTAGAACATGGGTCCGCCCATGAGTTGTTTCTCGGGCTCGCTGACCTCGGCCGCGGCCAGCAGCGCGTTGAAGTCTTTGAACCTGTCGTCACTTGCGTTGGTCTCTGGATTTCTGAAGACGACGGCGTGCTCGATGTTGCTGCAGCGTTCATCGGCGAGCGCAGCATGCACGACGTCGGCATAGTGGTGCCCGACAAACACCGCCTTGGCATCGGAGTCGCCGAATATGTAGGCGAGCTCCGGAGCTACGAGGTGCCAGTTCACCGGCACGAAGGTGATGCCTGAGTGGCCGCAGGCCAGCGAAAGGATGAACCATTCGTTGCAGTTGCCAGCAACGATGGCCACGGTGTCGCCGGCGCCGATGCCCAGATCAGCAAGCGCGTTCAGGGCGCGGTTCACCGCGATATCGAGCTCTGCCCACGTCATTTCGGCAACGTCGTCGGCCAAGGCCAATTCGTTGCTGCGCTCTTCTGCGAACCCTCGTGTCAGTAGTGCCACGGCACGAGAGTAGTGATCAAAACGGCACGTAGCCCAAGGCTCCGGATATCTCGCTCAGATGCGGGCTCGTGCTGCGTGTCAACGTTGGGCCGAGATCGTGCTGCGTGCCAACGCAGTCTTCGCAGCGAAGCAAGAAGACAAGGGCGACGCCGGGCCTAATTGGCGTTGAGCTTGTTGATCGACTTCTGGAACGGCAACACATGGGTGAAGTCATTCACCGCAACAACGCGTCGGTAATGGTCCATTGCTCGCACGGTCGTGAGCGAGGTGTGGTGTACATGGCAAACGATGTCCATGTCGGCACCCCAGAGCTGGGAAAGATAGGTGCCGATCACGCCGCCATGGCAGGCGATGACAACCCGTTGGCCAACGTGTTCTGCAGCGATACGTTCAATCGTGGCGTGCACCCGATCACGAAATGTTTGGGCACCATTGCCATAGACATAGGCATCCCAGCTTTGGGTGCGCTGTGACTCGCGGAAGATTGTCCGGATCTCGTCGTCGGGCAGATTGTCCTTGAGCGACTTGTTCTGATCAACCTTGCCCCATAGGTCGACCTCTTGCAGATCGTCGTCGACGACTGGCGTGAGACCGTGATGCTGCGCAATGGCTTGGCCAGTGTCGAACGCTCGGGTTAGCGGCGAGGCATACACGATGTCGATGTCACGATCGGCCAGTCGGGCACCAACCGCTGCGGCCTGTTGTTGGCCAAGCTCAGACAGAGGAGGATTGACGCTAGCGGCGATCGTCATTCCTCGTTTGTATTGCTGCTCACCATGACGCACGAGCAGCAACTCGCACACACCTTCGAGGTTGTCGAGAAATGGATTGCTCAGGTCAACACTGCGCGGCTTCGCCATCGTCAGCCTTCCTTCCTTCAGCGAAATGTTACGTCCCCAGGGGA
>DNHM01000460.1:6346-11190 GCA_003485885.1 Acidimicrobiaceae bacterium | reverse complement strand
GCCGAGGACCTCACCGACGTTGGTGAAGCCTGGCAGCTGACCAGTGAACCCACCGATCTCAATGGCATGCGCGACGCTCTTTCAGATGCCAAGGTCGAAGTGACCTCAGCTGACATGGTGATGGTTCCACAGAACACGATCGAGCTCAACGAGGCCGAAGCCAAGTCGGTAATGCGGCTGATCGAGGTGCTCGAAGACAACGACGACGTGCAAGACGTCTTCGCAAACTTCGATATCTCCGACGAGGTCATGGAGGCGTTAAGCCAAGACGACGGCGAATAACGTCACACGTATCGGCGACGTAGCTGCCTTCGGACGCATCCGCGTCGCCACCCGTCCAGCGTCGCCACTCGTTCCACCCTCGCCACCTGCCAGCGTCGCCGTCAACGCCAGAGTGATACAGACGACAGTTACCCGAAGCCATCGTTGCCAGTGTGTGCGCTTGCCACGATGAGTGATTTGGTCGATGTGGAGCTGCCGCAACCAGACGCGCTGCTAGGTATTCCCGGCCTTCAGGGATCGACAGGGTAGGGTAGAACGCATGTTCGTGTTAGGGATCGACCCTGGGTTGTCGCGTTGTGGTTATGGCGTGGTTGAGAAGCGTGGGCACCGCCAGCGAGCGGTTGCTGCCGGGGTAGTTCGCACCGACACCGCAGACAACACCCCGGACCGGCTAGCGGAACTGCAGGGCGAGATCCGGTCGCTTATCAGGGATTTTACGCCATCGGTCGTCGCACTCGAACGGGTGCTGTTCCAGACCAATGTCCGCACTGCCATGGGTGTTGGCCAAGCAAGTGGCATCGTTATGGCTGAAGCGATCAATGCTGGTTGCAAGGTCGTCGAGTATTCGCCGAACGAGATCAAGCTGGCTGTGGCTGGCGACGGAAGTGCTGACAAGGATCAAATGGAGCACATGGTGCGACTCTTGCTCGATATCAAGAAACCACTACGGCCGGTCGATGCCGCCGATGCGTTAGGTATCGCGCTGACGTACCTGGCCCATCATGGTATTCCCGAAGGGATGGGCGCATGATTGGTTCACTGCGTGGCGAGCTGCTTGTCAGCGAGCCGAACGAGGTTCTGATCGAGGTTGCAGGCATGGGCTACCGGGTCACTGTCGGCCCCAATGTGTCGGCATTGCTGGGCGAAGTTGGCGCGAATGTGTTCGTGCATATTCACCATCACATCCGCGAAGACGCCCAACATCTGTATGGCTTCGCTGACATCGGCGAACGCATGATGTTCGAGACGCTCCTCAGTGCCCACGGTGTTGGGCCGTCTCTGGCATTGGCCATCTTGTCGGTCCACGGCCCCGACGGCTTGCGGCGCGCTGTGATCGATGAAGACGTTGCCACCCTGTGCCTCGTGCCCGGTGTGGGCAAGAAGACTGCGCAGCGTCTGTTGGTCGAACTCTCATCCAAGGTCGAGGCTCCGGTCGGCCATGTTGGTGGGGGGTCCGCGGTGCCTGGAGGTTCGAGTGATTCCCGCTCCGACGTGCGCGACGGCCTGTCCGCTCTTGGGTACAGCGATGAAGAAGTTGCTCACGCCTTGCGCGAGGTCCCAGACGAGGGCAGCACCGCGAAACAAATTCGCGCTGCTCTGAACCTGCTGGCATTCTGATGGCACGCGACGAATTGCTCGATGCGTCGGTTGTCGACGAGGACTTCGACGCCGAAGGCATCGATAACCAGGGACTGATTGCTGACCATGCCGGACTGCGACCAACGTCGCTCGAAGATTTTGTTGGCCAGCCCGAACTGAAACGTCACCTATCAATCATTTTGGGCGCGGCTCGGAACCGCAACGAGGCCGCCGACCACCTGATGTTCGCTGGTCCGCCTGGCCTGGGCAAAACCACACTGGCGTACATCGTGGCCACTGAGATGCAGACCCAGCTCCACACAACCTCGGGCCCAGCACTTGAGCGAGCGGGTGACCTCGCTGCCATCCTGACCAAGTTGTCGCCCGGCGATGTGTTGTTCATCGACGAGATCCACCGGCTGTCGAAACAGATCGAAGAAGTGCTGTACCCGGCCATGGAAGACTTCGAGCTCGACATCGTGCTCGGCAAGGGTCCAGCTGCCCGTTCGATCCGGCTCGAGATTCCCCCCTTTACCCTGGTTGGAGCGACCACTCGGATCGGCCTGATTACTGGTCCGCTACGTGACCGTTTTGGCGAGGTTGCCCGGCTCGACTTCTACGACGTCGATGACCTCCAGACCATCGTTACCCGGGCTGCTGGCATTCTTGGTGTCGAGATTGACGAGGGTGGTGCCCACGAGATTGCGCTTCGTTCCCGGGGCACACCACGAATCGCCAACCGCCTGCTTCGACGAGTGCGAGATGTCGCCGAGACCGACTACGACGGCCGTATCAACCACGAAATAGCCGCCATTGGCCTTGAGTTGTTTGGTGTCGACGCATTGGGTCTCAACAAGGTGGATCGCGGCATCTTGTCCGCGCTCTGCGTGCGTTTTGCGGGCCAGCCGGTTGGCTTGTCGACCTTGGCGATATCGGTGTCGGAGCCAACCGAGACAGTCGAAGATGTCCACGAACCGTTCCTGATCCAGCAGGGTTTGCTCATGCGTACTCCACGGGGCCGCGTGCCGACACCGGCGGCGTACGAACACATGGGACTTGCGCCACCGATTACCACCGACGACGGCCAAGATCGTCTCTTCCCCCGGACGTGAGTGAACGACCGCTGAGGTAAATGGGCGGCGGCAACGCCAGACTGACGACGATGTTGCATATTGACGATTTTGACTATGTGTTGCCAGACGCGTCGATAGCCCAGACGCCGGTCGAACCACGGGACGCGTCTCGGTTGCTCGATGGGGTGACGGGCAGTGCGGCACTCCACCGTCATATGCGAGATTTACCGGATTTGCTGGGGCCTGGCGATGTCATCGTGGTGAACGACACCAGGGTGATCCCTGCCCGACTCGCGCTGCGCAAAACCACCGGCGGCGCGGTCGAGGTGATGTTGCTCGATCCGATCGACGACATCAGTTGGCGCGCTCTGGTGCGGCCGAGCAGACGGGTGCCGCCTGGCACGGTCGTGCTCGACAGCGCAGGCGCCGAGGCCATATGCGTCGACGATGACCTAGGCGACGGTGTGCGTTCGGTGCGAAGTGTTACCGACGAGGCCGTGATCGATGTTGCCCATCGCCTTGGTCAGGTCCCACTACCGCCCTATATCACCTCGGGTTATGACGATGACGACCGTTACCAAACCGTGTATGCCCGCAACGAACGATCGGTGGCAGCTCCAACGGCAGGACTCCACTTCACGCCAGAACTCATGCAGAGATGTGAAGAAGCCGGGGCCGAAATACAACGGGTCGAACTTGCGGTCGGCCTAGGGACTTTTCGACCGATCATGGTCGACAACATTGATGATCACGAGATGCACGCCGAACAATTCCACGTGCCGGCCGAGGTGCTCTACGCGTGCGCGGCTGCGAAGCGGGTCATCGCTATTGGCACGACCAGCGTGCGTGCGCTTGAGAGTGCGGCAACACTCGGTGCCACCGAAGGTTCCACCGAGTTGTTCATAAGCCCTGGCTACGAGTTCAAGGTCGTTGATGTGCTGCTCACGAACTTCCATCAGCCCAAATCGTCGTTGCTGGTGATGTTGTCGGCCTTCGCCGGAGAGCGGTGGCGTGACCTTTACGCTGAAGCGCTTGCTGAGAACTATCGATTCCTTTCCTTTGGTGATGCCATGATCGTCTCCCGAGACAATCGCTCCAGAGATGGGGGAGAAGGCTGATGTTCACGTTCGAAGTTGCGTCGACAAGTGGGGTCGCCCGCACCGGCACGATCACGACGCCCCGAGGCACGATCCAGACACCGTGTTTTATGCCAGTAGGGACTCGTGCCGCGGTTCAGACGCTGACCAGTCATGACCTTGCAGACCTCGAAGCCCAGATCATCCTGGGAAACACCTATCACCTGATGCTGCGACCTGGCGCAGACTTGATCGAGGAGATGGGTGGCCTCCACGGGTTCATGAACTGGCCCGGTTTCGTGTTGACTGACAGCGGCGGCTATCAGATTTTCAGCCTTGAACCGAAGGTCGACGACGAAGGCGCACTCTTCCGCTCGACGTACGACGGCAGCAAACACAAACTGACGCCCGAGAGTGCCGTCGACATCCAGATCAAGCTGGGATCGGATATCCAGATGGTGTTAGACGTATGTCCACCGCTGCCAGCTCCTGAGTCCGTCATCCTGAATGCGGTTGACCAGACACATCGGTGGGCGGTGCGAGCTCGATCTGCCTTTCTCGACCGCGCTGAACTGGCCGACGGCATGCGAGCCCAGTTCGGCATTGTCCAGGGTGGGTTGGATCTCGACCTGCGAGTGAAGAGCGCAAACTTTCTGACCGACATCGGTTTCGAGGGGTATGGCATCGGCGGCCTGTCGGTAGGCGAGAAGCGCACCGAGATGTTGTCGCCACTTCGAGCAACAACCGATGTCCTGCCGGTTGATCAGCCTCGGTACCTCATGGGAGTGGGCGACCCGCTCAGCATCGTCGAGGGCATCGCGAACGGCGTCGACATGTTCGATTGTGTCCTGCCGACCCGCCTGGCGCGCCACGGCACGGTGTTGACCACCGATGGTCGCATCAACCTCAAGAACGCCCAGTACGCCCGTGATCCGGGGCCGGTCGACCCGAAGTTCGCCAACAGCCCCCTGGCCCCATGGTCCCGTGCCTACCTGCGACACCTGCTCCAAGTGAAAGAGCAGGCAGCGTCTCGGCTGCTTACGTTGCACAACATCGCCTTTCTCTTCGATCTGGTGGATCAGGCCCGGGCAGCGATCGAAGACAACACCATCGA
>DNHM01000460.1:2886-6241 GCA_003485885.1 Acidimicrobiaceae bacterium | reverse complement strand
AGTACTACCCTTCCAAGGTCGCCGAATGGCGGCCGAGCCTCAAAACCGTGGAGGGTTGGCTCATGCAGTTCATTCCGCTTGTAGTGATTATGGTTGCCATGTGGGCCTTGCTGATTGTGCCGCAGCAGCGGCGCACCAAGGCCCATCGGGAGATGCTTAGCGCACTCGGTGAGGGCGACGAGGTCCTCACCTCAGCCGGCATGTATGGCACCGTTACCGAGTTCGATGGCGACACGGTCTTTCTTGCCGTCCATGACGACCTCGAGATCAAGATCACCAAGGCGTCGATCGCCGAACGAGTTGTTTACGCCGACGCTGAACCCGCGTAACCGGCAATGTTGAAGAACCCGCTTGTAGCGCTACTGAGCACAGTAATCATCGGTATTGGGCTGCTTGTGTGTTCGCTTGCTGTTGGCCAACAACCTTTGCTTGGTCTGGATCTGCAGGGCGGGGTCGAGGTCGTGCTCGAACCGGTCGACACACCTGAGAACCTTGCCCTCGCAACCGAAGACAATCTGAACACCGCGGTCGAGATTCTTCGCAAACGAGTCGATGCGATTGGTGTCGCAGAACCTGATATCACCACGCAGACCGGTGGCGACAACAACTTCATCATCGTGCAGCTGCCTGGTATCGAGAATCAGGACGATGCAGTGGCACTCGTGGGGGCAACAGCCCAGCTCCAATTTCGCCCGGTGTTACTCGACCTGGGTGATGCTGCGAGCATCACCAACATTTCCGAGATTGGCGACTTTGGCGACGAGATCACCAATGGTGGCCCCGATGTCACCGATGTACTCGCAGGTGTTCTGAGCGATCCAACCGATACGCCCGCTGACCAAAGTGCCATCTTCCGGACGGCAGCCGTCGAGGAGGGTGCCCCATTGGGAGCACCTGTTTTGGTGGGTCCAACCGAATTTACCGGCACCGCCTTGTCAGGCGCAGATGCGCTCTTTCTTGGCGGCCAATGGCAAGTAGAGGTCACTTTCAAGGAAGGACCCGAAGGGCTCGATCTGTTCAACCAGTCAGCAGCCAAATGTTTTGTCGAACGCCCGCAGTTGTCGTGCCCATTCGGCCGGCTTGCGTTCGTCCTCGATGGTGTCGTCGAATCAGCGCCAACTATTCAGGCGCCGGAATTCAGCAGCCGCAACGTGCAAATTACGCGCCAGAACGGCTTCCCCGAAGCCGAAGCTCGCCAGCAGGCGCTCATTCTGGACTTTGGCGCGTTGCCTCTTGCGTTCGCTGATCCTGCCGATCCTGGTGCTGGGCTCGTCCGTACCGTGTCCGCATCGCTCGGACGCGACTCGCTCGACGCCGGCCTGATAGCTGGTCTTGTAGGTCTGTCGCTGGTAGCGCTCTACATGATGTGGTACTACCGCCTGCTTGGTCTCGCTGCCATATTGAGCCTGAGCCTGTCCGCCTCGTTGTTATGGGTAGTGGTGTCCTATCTCAGCGTCAGTCGGGGATTGGCACTTACGCTTGCTGGTGTCGTCGGTCTGATCGTTTCGATCGGTGTTTCTCTTGACTCCAATGTCATCTTTTTCGAGGACCTCAAAGATGTCCATCGTCGGGGAGATTCGCTCTCGCTGGCAGTAAACAAATCGTTCCCCGGAGCGTTCAGCACAGTTTTTTGGGCCAACCTGGCCACACTTATCGGTGCGCTTATCTTGTATCTACTCACTGTCGGCAGCGTGAAGGGTTTCGCCCTGATCTTGGCGATCGCGTCGGTGCTTGATCTGGTCGCCACGTATTTCTTCATGGCGCCACTTGTCCGCCTTCTCGTCGATCGGTTTGCGGACAAACCAGCATTGTTCGGCATCCGGTCGGCGCGTAACCAGGAAGAGGTGCCGGCATGAGTGCTATCGGCCGACTGCTTCGCAACGAGAACAACATCAGTTTTCCAAGCCTGTGGAAGCGTGCACTTACGATTTCTGCGGTCCTTCTCGCGATCGCTCTCGGCGCTCTGCTGTTTCGGGGCTTGAATCTCGGCATCGAGTTTGAGGGCGGTGCATCGTGGGAAGTCCGCAGCGCCGAGGTCACGTCCGACCAGCTTCAGTCGGCCCTTGAACCGCTGGGCCTAGGCGACGCTCGCATCCAGAAAGTCGCAAACGAGCTGTGGCGAGTGCGGGCCGAGACAGAGAGCGCAGCGGCACTCGAAGAGGTCAAGATCGCTCTGGCCGATGCGGCAGGCATCGAACCAGCAGATGTCACCGCCAATGCGGTGGGCGCAAGCTGGGGCGACGAAGTTACGGCCAAAGCCCGCACGGCGTTGATCGTGTTTTTTATCGTGTTGTTCATCTACATTTCGGCCAGGCTGGAATGGAAGATGGCGGTTGGTGCACTGGCAGCTGTCGCTCACGACATCTTGCTCACGATTGGTATCTATGCGCTGTTCCAGCTCGAGGTCACGTCAGCGACCGTCATCGCATTCCTGACGATCCTTGGGTATTCGCTCTACGACACCCTGGTGGTGTTCGACAAGATCCGTGAGAACGAGCGCCGGGCGACCGGTGCCACCGCAATGACCTACACCGAAGTCACGTCGTTCTCGTTGAACCAGGTACTGATGCGTTCGGTGAACACCACCATTACGTCGGTATTGCCGGTGCTGGCGGTTCTGGTCGTAGGGCGTTTCATCCTGGGTGCGGTCACGCTGCAAGAGTTCGCCATAGCCCTGCTTGTCGGCTTGATCGTGGGTACGTATTCGTCGCTGTTTGTGGCTACACCAATTGTTGCGCACCTCAAGGAACGCGAAGCGGACAATGTCGAACGACAGATTGCAGCTACCAAACGCAAGGCCGAAGAGGTCGATATCGCGGCAGAACTTGATCAGGCTGACCGTGCCCGCAAGGTGCGCTCCGGCGCCCGCGGCGATGGTCATCGGGTCACAGCTGCGAGCCGTGCCGTCAAGGGCCCAACTGTCACGGTGACAAAACGGCGCAACGAAGGTTCGACCGAATCGACTTCGAACAAAGGCGATGCAGCTGCCGAGCGAGCACCGCAGGGAGAAGTCAAACCCCGTCCCCGCAAAAAGAAACGCTAGCCGGGGTCGGCCAGATTTGCCGCTGCGGACTTCATCGTGTCTGCGATGTGATCGTCGACGGTCCCGCCACGTCCGGTTGCAGCGAAGCAAACCAGCTAATGCAACTACCCGGCGATAGTGTTTGGTGATGGATTGCGATGTCAGCTGGCTTCGAGAATTGGTCCGCCAAGTACCGGACTTTCCCGAGCCCGGTATTCGGTTTGCCGACATTACACCTGTTCTGGCGAACGCAGACGCGCTGCGGTGCGCTGTTGAGTTGATCGCCGACGAGTTCGTCGGCAAGGATGTCGACTTGATCGCTGGCGTCGACGC
>DNHM01000460.1:0-2869 GCA_003485885.1 Acidimicrobiaceae bacterium | reverse complement strand
GCTGGTGTTGACGCTCGCGGGTTCATTCTGGGTGCCCCAGTGGCATGCCGTCTCGGGTGTGGTTTCGTGCCAATCCGGAAACCTTCCCGCCTACCTTTTAAGACCCATCGGGTCGATTACGCGCTCGAGTACGGCGCAGGCTCACTCGAGGTCCACCAGGACGCTGCAGCACCCGGTCAGCGGGTTGTCATCATTGATGATGTGCTCGCGACCGGCGGCACCGCAATGGCATCGGCGGAATTGATTGAACTGACCGGAGCCACCGTGGCTGCGTTTGGTTTTCTGGCATCGATCGATGGCCTTGATGGCGCCTCGTTGATCGCGGAGTACGAATCAGTCGTGGCACTCGGAGCGCTGTAGACGAATGAAGATCGGAGCCGGCTGATGGTCCTTGTCGAACGTGTCGAGCCGTGGAATCGCGGCGTTGAGTCGGTCGAAGCATCGCTGGCCGCGCTCACTTCGATCCATAAGAAGCACCATCCCGACGAGGATTCTGCTCCGATAACAAAAGCGTTCGACTGGGCCCACGACGCTCACGCCGGCCAAACCCGCAAGTCAGGCGAACCCTACATCTTGCACCCCGTCGAGGTGGCCACGATCGTGGCAGAACAGGGCCTCGATGCCTCGGCGATTGCTGCCGCAATCATGCACGATGCGGTCGAAGACACCGATGTGGGCCTCAGCGAAATCGAAGCCCAGTTTGGGGCCGATGTCGCTGCCATTATCGATGGTTGCACCAAGGTCGATCGCCTCGAGTTCCACTCGAAGGAACAACAACAAGCGGCAACGGTCCGCAAGCTGCTGGTCGCGGTGGCCAAAGACATCCGGGTGCTCATCATCAAGCTCGCTGATCGCCTGCACAACATGCGCACGCTCGCGGTCTTGCCGGAGTGGAAGCAGCAGCGCACGGCCAGCGAGACGTTGCACGTGTTTGCCCCGCTTGCTCACCGTTTGGGCATGGAAGAGCTCAAGACCCAACTCGAAGACCTGGCTTTCGCAGCGTTGCACCCCAAGTGGTACGCCGAAATCGACCATATGGTCGCTCAACGCGACCCTGAACGTGAGTTGTATCTGACCCAGTTCATGGGTGATGTCGAAGGCCGATTGGCCGAGGTCGGTATCACCGCTGACGTCTACGGCCGGAGCAAACACCTGTGGAGCATCTACGAAAAGATGGTCGTCAAAGGCCGCGAGTTCGACGACATCTATGACCTCGTTGGTGTGCGGGTGATCTGTAGTTCGGTGCGCGATTGTTATGGCGCCATCGGTTCGATCCACGCGAACTGGCGGCCGGTGCAGGGGCGGTTCAAAGACTTCATCGCCATGCCCAAGTTCAACCTGTACCAGTCATTGCACACCACAGTGGTTGGCCCCCAGGGCAAGATGGTTGAGTTCCAAGTCCGCACCGTAGAGATGGACGCCCGAGCCCAGCGGGGTATGGCCGCCCACTGGGCCTACAAGGACAGTTTGCCAAGCGGCGACATGGCGTGGCTTAGCCGCATCATTGGCCTGAGCGATGATGCGTCGGACCCCAGCGAGTTCATGGCGAACCTGCGGACCGACCTCGAACAAGAAGAACTCGCGGTCTTCAGTCCCAAGGGAGCGATCGTCACCCTGCCGGTTGGCGCCACACCTGTCGACTTTGCCTATGCCATTCACACGGAGATCGGCAACGCCTGTGTGGGAGCAAGCGTGGACGGCGGCATGGTTGGCCTCGACCATCGGCTGGCAACCGGCGACGTCGTCGAGATCTTCACCTCGAAACTCGGCACCGCAGCGCCCAGCGAGGAGTGGTTGCGATTCGTAACCACAGCTCGTGCCCAGACAAACATCCGTCGCTGGCACAGTCGAGAGCGACATGAAGACGAAATAGCAGGAGCACGCGACGACTTGGCGAACCAACTCCGTCGCAGTGGGCTGCCGGTACACGAGGTTATGCGTTCATCCACATTGACCGAAATTGCGGAAGAGATGGGGTACGTCGACCCTGAGGCTCTGTATTCAGCGATCGCAAATGGCCATGTGAATCCGAGCGCCGTGGTGACGCGTGCCAACACTCGTCTTCGGGGCGATGCCGACACGGTCGAAGAACGAGTGTCAACGACGGCGCTCGCTCCGCGGCCGAGCACGGGCGACCGCAAATCGGTTGGAGTACACATCGAAGGATTCGATGATGTCATGGTCCGCCTGGCCAAGTGCTGCAAACCGGTGCCACCCGACGACATCACCGGGTTCGTAACCCGCGGTCGTGGTGTTGCGGTGCATCGAAGTGATTGTGTGAACGCCGTGCCCCACGATGCTGGCGCTCACGAGCGGGTTGTTGACGCCGAGTGGGATATCGACGGTGTGGGCTCCTTTGTGGCCACCNNGAGCGTGTTGTTGATGCTGAGTGGGACATCGACGGTGTTGGTTCCTTTGTCGCCACCATCGAGATCCGCGCTCTAGATCGGGTGCACCTGCTTGTCGACGTAGCACAAGCAATGTCGGCGCAGCGAGTGAACATCATCGGCGTGGCAACCCGGAGCCGCGACGATCGCGTCGCGGTGATGCAATTCGACTTCGAGCTCAGCGATGCCGCTCAGATCCGCACCATCCTGCAGATTGTGCGCGATATCGACGGTGTCTATGAAGCGGACCGGGTGCTCCCTGAAGCCTGACTGGGTTGTGGAAGCAGCCGCAGCTGCGCTCGAGGCGTCAAGATAGGTCAGGGACCGAGAACAGGTCGTTGTCCGCCTGTCGTTCCACATTGTGTCTCGCTACATTGACCTGGGCGCCGATCAGGATGCCTGAGGTCATCAGGTAGAGCCACAACAGCAGACCAACACTTCCACCAAGGATGCCGAGTACGTCGCTGCCGAAGGATGCGAGT
>DNHM01000526.1 GCA_003485885.1 Acidimicrobiaceae bacterium | reverse complement strand
ATCGAGACACCGATGACCGCTCGTATGGGCGCTGACGCTGATGGTGAGGCGTGGATGCGTTCGATGACCCCGATGGATCGACTCGGCACGACCGATGAGATTGCCAGCACCGCACTTTTCCTCTCCACCGATCAGTCCTCGTACACCACCGGCCAGATCCTGTTTCCTGCTGGTGGGATGTTCGCCGGGTGAGCACCCAGAACAGCGGGAATAAGGACCTTGCCGACCACTATTCTTTCGGAGGACTGCGGGAACGGATCGAACATGGGCTGAGCACGCTCAGTCAGCCTCCAACCGTTGCATCGCTTGGAGCGGTCGACGAGTTCCATGTCGGCGGCCGACCAGCCACCGCTCACCTCGTCGAGCAACTCGCACTCGGGCCAGCCGATCGGGTGCTTGATATCGGAAGTGGGCTCGGCGGAACTGGTCGCTACATCGCCTCGTCCACCGGGGCTGCTGTGGTTGGCGTCGACGTGACCGAGGAGTACGTCCACGTCGCTAGATGGCTAACGGAGCTTGTCGGATTGAGCGCATTGGTGAAGTTCGTGCACGCCGCTGCCGCAGATCTGCCGGCGCAGGAACGCGAGTTCAGCGCCGCAACGATGGTGCATGTCGGCATGAACCTTTCGGACAAGGCCGCGGTATTCACCGATATCGCAGCCCAACTAGCGCCGGGGTCAGCCTTCGGAATCTATGACTTGTTGGTCACCGGTTCAGAACGACCCAACTATCCGGTTCCTTGGGCATCAACACCAACGACCAGCTTTCTAGAAACAGCCGACGACTATGTCGCCCACCTCGTCGCTGCCGGTTTTACCGTCGAAGTTGTGACTGACCGGAGCGAAGCAGCCCTGGCCGGTATCGCTCACCAAGCTGCAGCGACCAGCAAAGGGTCTTCACCGCTCGGTCTCCATCTCGTGATGGGCCCAGCCACACCGACCAAGTTTGGCAACCTGGTCGCTGCCATCGGTTCCGGTGTGATTGCTCCCACCGAAATTATCGCCCGGTCTGGTGGCAACTAGGTTCGTTGCACGAATGAACCGTCAGAGAAGGCAGTGAAGTTGCGCACCGACGGGTGGTACGGCCGCCCATTGGAAGGGTTCGGCTATCGCAGCTGGATGACACGTTGCCTATCCGACGATGCGTTCACCGCTGGCAAGCCACACATCTTCCCACCACATCACGAGGGGAGACGCAACTTCGGCCTACAGCAATGTTGCTGCGCAATCTTTGGCCATGGATATCGAAGTGTCGTTGCGGGGTAATACAACGACTCGCTGGCCCCGATGCCCAACCTCGGCCCGAGCAGATCGAGGCTGTCGCCGCTGTGGTGGCGAACAGACAACGCACACTTCTTGTGGCTCGCACCGGTTTCGGCAAGTCAGCTGTCTACTTCTCATCGACCCGTATGTTGCGCGAACGAGGCTGGGGCCCAACGGTCGTGGTGTCGCCGCTGCTGGCGCTCATGCGCGACCAGGCGGCGGCCGCACAGAAGCTCGGGCTGAACGCGGTCACGATTAACTCAGCCAATATCGACTCGTGGGACGAAATCGAAGCCCAGGTGGCGGCAGACACCGTCGACCTTATGTTGATCGCTCCAGAACGGCTGTCGAACCCTGGTTTCCGCCGTCGAGTGTTTTCGTCGTTGCGGCAACGTGCGTTCATGCTGGTGTGCGACGAAGCTCACTGCATCAGCGACTGGGGTCATGACTTCCGTCCTGACTATCGACGGTTGCGCCAGCTTCTTGCTGATCTGCCGGCATGGACCCCGGTGTTAGCCACAACGGCTACCGCGAACCAACGGGTAACCGACGATGTCGCCGCCCAATTAGGCGACAACAGCCTGGTCCTGCGGACCACGCTCGACCGCGAATCGTTGCGACTTTCGACTGTCGACCTTCCAAACGATGCCCACCGGCTGGCCTGGTTGGCCGAGACCCTGCCCAAGCTCGATGGGTCGGGGATCGTGTACACGCTCACGGTCGCACAAGCCCATGAGACAGCTGATTGGCTTCGTTCTCAAGGGCACGAGGTTGGCGCCTACACCGGGCAGGTCGATCCCGATGTTCGACTGCGACTTGAAACGGACCTGCGAGAGAATCGGATCAAGGCACTTGTGGCGACCAGCGCATTGGGTATGGGATTCGACAAAGGCGACCTGGCGTTTTGTGTGCACCTTGGGCTGCCTCCGACACCGGTTGCGTACTACCAGCAAATCGGTCGCGCTGGTCGCAACATCCCCCGTGCCGAAGCAATTGCAGTTCCACGCCCGACCGAGGATGCTCGGATTTGGAGCTGGTTCGAGTCAGTGTCGATGCCAAGCGAGGAACTGTGCATCACCACCCTTGATCAACTCAACCCGTTCGAGCCAACGGGTATCGCCGATCTCGAACGTTATGTAAACCTGGGTCGCAGTCGACTCTCCACGCTGATGAACATTCTCGAAGTCGACGGTGCGGTCGAACGTGTTGGTTCAGGGTGGATCCGATCCGACTTCCCGTGGGTATACAACCACGACATTGCGACCACACTTCGTGAACTTCGCCGCGCCGAGGGCCAAGAGATGCTGGCTTGGGCCAAGCTTGACACCTGCCGGTTGCGGTACCTCCGCGAGTCCCTCGACGATGCGCAAGCAACCGACTGTGGTCGGTGCGACCGGTGCACCGACCACACCTGGCAGTCGGACCCTGATCCCATTTTGGTAGCCAAGGCGGCAAGCTATCTGCAGGGCGGCGACGTACTGATCACACCCCGTAAACAATGGCCAACACGTCTCGAGGCGCCCAAAGGGCGTATCGCCGCTGAATCACAAGCCCAGGATGGTCGGGCGTTGGCCCGCCTCGGCGACGGTGGCTGGGACCCGGTTGTCGAAGGTCTGTTCACGCTTGCCCGCAACGGCCATCCGTTTGAGCTCACCGAAGACATGGTGCGAGCGTGTGCCGGGGTGCTCAAGCGGTGGGATTGGTCGGCTCGGCCTACCTGGATCTGTCCGATGCCATCTCGGCGTTCGCAGCCGCTTATCGATGCCGTCGCCGACGCGATCGGCACCTTGGGCAAGCTGCCGGTGCACCGTGCACTCGTTGCCGAATCCTCTGATCTGGCGCCCGAAGACCAGTTTCAGGCGGCCCAGGCGAACTCCGCCCACCAGGTAGTAAACGTCTGGCACCGGTTACGGGTCGACCCGTCGATGTTGCCACCAAGCCCAATTGGCGATGGCCCGGTTCTACTCATCGACGACGAAGTCGACAGTCGGTGGACGATTACTGTTGCTCCTCACCGCTTGGTGAAAGCAGGAACCGGGCCCGTTCTTCCGTTTGCCCTTCGCACCCGTTAGCCAGCGGTACGGCTGGCTGGGAAACCGTTAGAGCCCGGCAAAGCCTCGGCCGCGTCGGAGCGAACGCACGCCCATGCCGACACAGAACAGCGAGAACAGGCTTAGTCCAGCAATAGTGAAGGGCAGAACCGATGCTTCATCTGTGAGTGTGATGGTGACGTTCTCGTTGACGAGTTCGATGCCTTCGTCGGGTGCGGCTGCTGCCTCTGTAGTCGGGTCGGGCAGTGGGGTAAGAGAAGGTTCTTCTATATCGGCGCCAACCGGGGCGGTGATCGTCTCGGCGGCCGGGACTTCAGGCGACGCAGTCGGAGGTGGTGTTGGCAGGACCACAACTTGTGGCATTGGTGTGGGTGCGGCTGCAGGAACTGACGCGACACTCGCTGTGGGCGCCGGGTCGGCGTCGGTGTTCTCGGTGTTTTGGGCGGTTCCTGCCGCTGGTTCTGCTTCTGGCTCGGCGGTTGGGGATGCTGTGGATTGGGGCACTGGCGTGGGCAGCGCTCCAATGAGCGGGTCATGAGCTTCCTGGTCGGCGTCGTTGGGCACGCCGTCGCCATCGATATCGATATCACACACGTCGCCGTCGCCATCGCCATCCAGATCGGCCTGGTCGGGGTTAGCGATCAGATCACAGTTGTCGGGGTTAGGGTCAGCGAATCCGTCGCCGTCAATATCGCTGACCTCTGGCGTAGCGATAGGCGTCGGTTCTGCTGTGGCCTGGGGAGTGGGATTAGGGGCCACCGCGGTGGGGGCAGTCTTTATTGTCGGATCGGTCGGAGCGAAGTCGACAACATTGTCAGCTCCGTCGCCGTCGATGTCGCGGTCGCAGGCGTCGCCGTCGCCGTCGCGGTCCAGATCGGCCTGGTCGGGGTTGGCCACCGAGTCGCAGTTGTCCGGCTGAGGGTCGGTGACGCCGTCGCCATCTTGATCACTGCTGCCGGTGACAGGTGCTGCGACGACCTGACCGGGACCGGCGAGTGGGGCCTGCCCCACGTTTTCGTCGATTTCACGGGTGACACCGCCATAGGTTCGGGTCACGTTCAAACGATATTGATGGATACGAGCGTTGGCCCATTGACTGTCGGAAGGAATCTCGAGGCCGTAGGCATCGCTGCGGCCGTTGCCGGTCGAGACCCAGACAGCATCGGGTGCGTCGAATCCGGGCTGGCCGAGCGTTCGGCTTAGGTCCCACATCGTCGATGACCTTGATCCGTAGACGCCCGACAGATACCCGGCACTATGGATACCTTCGGTCCATCCATCAAGGAACGCAAGGACTGCCTGGGCGCAGCCGGGGCGATACGCCTCCATGTCGTAATAGATGGGGTTTCCGGGGCCGATTCCCAGACGGGTTACCGATTCGACGGCGTCGGTTGCAGAAGCGAGGCCCTGATTGCGGGCGGTAGCAACGTCCATCGAGAGCCCCTCGAAGCGGGCGGTGGCGCACTGATCTGGCGCCTGGAACCCAACGTAGATCGGTATCAGGCGCCATCCGTCGGCGAACACCTGACTGACCCAGGAGGCGGTGAGGTTTGACTGGACCTTGTCGGCCCGATTGTCCCATGAGCTGTTGACCCCGATGTACACACCCACGGTGTCGAACGGGGAGAAGTCTTTCCAGATGGCCATCTCGGCAGCGGTCATGGCGCTCCTGGCGTCGAATGCTGCACCGACCGGAGCAGCGGGCGGCGCTGGAGCAGCATTTCCGGTCAGGACGAAGTTGGTGCTGGCGCCAGAGCTAAGACCACGAATAGTGACCGACCAAGTTTGTGGACCGCCACAGTTCCACCGCATCTCGACGCTACCGGAACTGTCAGCGACCCGTCGTGAGAACACGCCGTTGAGCTCGGGTGCCGAGAATTCGACAGCTTCACCAGGGGCGAAGCCGGTCACAACTCCGAGCGGGCGCACGATTGCATCACACAGAAACGGGTTTTCGAACAGTTGCACCTGCAGTGGCGCCTGGGCAGACGCCGCAGGGACGAAGGCAGCGATGCCACTGAGGATGGCAAACCCGCCAAGAGATAACACAAAGAAGGCGAGGGCTAGCGAGACTAGGAATCGCCTGGCGATGGCATACATCGCCCGCAAAAGTACTTGGTTATGGGGTTGGAGTGGCGGCGCGCGCAGGATATTTGTGAGCAGCCGTAGGGGTAGGCACAATCCCTGCAACGAGTCGCAGCGATAACCAGCTGTGCTGGCTGGCGCACTCAGTCGCGAAAGTTGCCGAACTGCAGCGGGATGTCGAAATCGTGCTCTTTGATTGCCTGCATGACTTCTTGTAAGGAATCGCGCTTCTTACCGTTAACTCGAAGCTGATCACCTTGGGTGGAGCTCTGGATGCCCTTGATGCCGAGGGCTTTGATGAACTTGTTCAGTTCCTTGGCTTTGTCGCTGGAGATCCCAGCACTGAGGGCGACGTGTTGGCGAGCCCGGCCGCCAGAGGCTTCCTCGACATCGCCGTAATCGAGCGCCTTCAGCGAGACGCTGCGTTTGACGAGCTTCTCCTGAAGCACCTGCCGCAGCGCAGTCAGCCTGTCTTCGTTGGATGAATTGAGCGCGATCGAATCCTCACTCAGTTCGACCGAGGAGTCTGTGCCCTTAAAATCGAATCGGGCGACGATCTCTCGGCTGGCCTGATCGACCGCATTGCGGACTTCCTGCATGTCGACTTCAGATGTCACGTCAAAGGTTGGCATGGCACAAGACTAGCCATGTCGAGGGTCGCCTGATTGCTGCTGCAAACACAACGATGTGCTCCACTGGTTGTGAGCGAAGGAGCGGCTGTTACCTATGTCCAAGCCCAACGTCCTGTTCATCATCACCGATCAGCAGCGAGCTGATCATGCGGGTTTCATGGGGAACCAGGTTGTGCGGACGCCCAACCTTGACGCGCTCGCCGAACGAGGAACGGTATTCGAGAACGCGTGGGTGGCGAATCCGGTGTGTATGCCGAACCGTTCATCGATCATGACAAGCCGGATGCCGAGTGTGCACGGTGTGGTGTTCAACGACCGATCACTCGAATGGGGCGCTGGAACCCACGTGCGTCAATTCAGGAAGCAGGGTTACCGCACCGGCTTGATCGGCAAGTCGCATCTGCAGCACGGCATGAGCCGAAATTCAGTGTTCCCCGTCGAGACCGCTGCAACCGTCGACCATGGCTACGCGGCTGGGTGGGATGAGCTTGAGCACTTCGAGCGTTACGGCGCAGAGTTGCCCGAGTGGCCGGACGACTTCTACGGATTCGGGCATGTTGAACTTGCGATCGACCATGGCGCCAGAGTCACCGGCCACCATCTGCATTGGGCGCTGAATAAGGGTGCTCGGTACGAGGACCTGGTTGTGCCGTATAGCGATGAGGCTCCGGCGCGACGACGCTCGGATCGTTGGTGGCAGGTGTATGAGCCGCCCTACGACCCTGAGCTCCACAGCACGAACTTCGTGACGCAGCAGACGATCGCGTTCATCGAGGACGCAGCCGCCGCCGATGAACCCTGGTATGCGTGGGCGTCGTTTCCCGATCCTCATCATCCTATGACTCCGCCAGGGGAGTGGTTCGACAAATACGACCCAGCCGATATGGAACTGCCAGCGTCGATCAGCGATCCCCTAGAACATGCGCCGGCGTACCTGCGAGCGACACAGCAACGGCCGCCGAAGGAGCAGCGGATGTGGGTCGCCACGTGCGGCGCTACCGACCACGAACTGATGCGCGAGTGCATCGCCGCCACGTACGGCATGATCGAGTTCATCGACGACGGTGTTGGTCGAATGATCGCTGCGATCGAGCGGCTCGGCCAGCTTGATAACACGATCATCGTGTTCACATCTGACCATGGTGACATGATGGGCGACCACGGCCTCATGCTCAAAGGTTTCCTGCCGTTCACCGGCACGCAGCACGTATCGATGGTTGTTGCCGATCCTCGGCGAGCCCCAGGGCGCTCCACGTCGCTCTCGAGCAGCATTGACCTGGGCCCAACGCTCATGGATCTCTGCCAGGTCCCGCCACACGATGGTGTGCAGGGCCGATCGCTCGTGCCGGTCATGGACGATCCGGCAGAATCGGTTCGAGATCATGTGCTGATCGAGGATGACCTGCGCCCGAAGACCTCGGCCGCATTAGGGATACCGCATCGCATCCGTACGATCGTGGCCGACGACGGCATGAAATACACCCGCTATAGCTCGGGAGAGACGATGTTGTTTGATCTTCCATCGGATCCCGACGAGATCCACGAACTGAGCCACAGCGATCCGGCAGCCACCGCACAGGTGAACGAACGACTGCTTGATGCCATGATGTTGGCCACCGACGACGCCCGCGGTGCCCCTGTCAGTTAGCGCTGAGCACTCCCATCGTGGTTCATATCGAGGCGAAGCGTGGTACCGCCTGACCTCCCGCAACGAGTTCTGTGCCGCGACGCGACGTTGACGGTTGCCTGCTCTGGTGCTGTCAGTCTGTGAGCTCGTAGCGGTAGTAGTTGGCGGCTTCGAGAAAACGACGGCCGAACTCTTGTGTGATCGAAGCGAGATTCTTTTCGGTCTCGCCGATGCAGCTGAGCTTCAGGAGATGGCTACCGAAGCCGGACACATAGGTTGCCTTCCCTCTGTGAGGCTGCCAGTTGCAGCGCTACTTGAATCTTTCAGGTCGGAACTAGTTGCGAAGTGTTACAGGATCGTCACCGACAATGACCCGGCGATCGTTCATGCGTTTGCCGTCAATCAAGTGGAGCCGAACGGGGGACGCCGTCGAAGTCTGGGTGTAACGGTTGTGCATCCTGCCCGTCGGGGAGTGATGGATGAACAGAACGAAGTGTTGGAATCGCTCGCAGAGAAATTGAATTCGCTTGCGCTCAACGAAGAAGAGAGGGCCGCATTTGGTGCGTTG
>DNHM01000426.1:5702-6849 GCA_003485885.1 Acidimicrobiaceae bacterium | reverse complement strand
AGGGCGGCGACGAGGACTCCCGCAACGGCGATGAGGACGCCAGAAACCTGCAAAAAGGTGTGCACTCTGTTTCCCCACAGGATCCGGGCGCGAGCTGCGATCAGCCGATAGGCAATGAAGCTGGACTGCGTCTGTGCTCCGAGGACCATGAGTACGCCGACCACCACCATGACGAGCCCCCAGATCAATGTTCTCTCCATCTCCTGCGTTGGGAACGTCGCAGCATAGGCGCCCCAACCCCGGAGCTCGACAACATGGTTCTGTCCCCGGTTCTGTCCTCTACCGGTGCGTAGGCTCGTTTGACATCGTGAAAGGAGCGAACCGATGAAAGCTGCCGTGCACCGGGATTATGGGCCGCCTGAAGAGGTTGTTTACCTCGAGGACATTGCCACACCAGAGTGCGGGGATGACGAAGTACTCGTGCGGGTCCGGGCCGCGGGAGTGAACTGGGCCGACGCGTCGATGACGATCGGCAAGCCCCATCTGATGCGTCTTGGTTACGGACTTCGCTCGCCTCGTAAGGGAGTGCGGGGAATGGAAGTGGCCGGGATCGTGGAATTCGTTGGCCAGAACGTGACACAACATGCTCCTGGAGACGAGGTCTTCGGCTGGCCCACCGCCACCTTCGCCGAGTTCACGGTGGTGAAGGAAGATCAGCTGATCCCTATGCCGAGCGAGGCCTCGTTCGAACAAGCTGCGGGCATTCCGGTTGCAGGGTGTGTCGCACTCCAAGGCGTACGAGATATCGCTCACACCCAACCGGGGCACAAGGTCTTGGTGAATGGTGCGTCGGGAGGTATTGGCAGCTTCACGGTCCAGATAGCGAAGGGCATCGGTGCCGACGTGACCGGCGTGTGCAGCACAACCAACCTTGAGTTCGTCGGTTCACTCGGGGTCGACCGGGTCATCGACTACACCGCGGAGGACTTCACTCTCGGGTCACAACGGTACGACCTCATCGTAGATATGGCCGACAAACACACCCTGGCCCAACGACGCAAGGTGCTCACCCCAAAGGGCACGCTTATCCCAAACAGCGGAGAGGGAGGCCCTGTGCTGGGCAGTGTGGGCCGCATCATCAAGGCGTGGATGCTCTCGCCGTTCGTCGGATACAAGCTTCGGCCGTTTCTCTCGATGACCACGACCG
>DNHM01000426.1:0-5642 GCA_003485885.1 Acidimicrobiaceae bacterium | reverse complement strand
GAGGCCGGTGCAGCGATAGCCCACGCCGGTTCTGGGCATGCTCGCGGCAAAGTCGTGGTTGTCGTCGACTGAGCAGTAGCCGGTGCAGCTGAAGAGAAGCTCAGAGCGTGGGTGTTGGCTTGCCGACGGCTCACTCTTGATGGGGTTGGTTGCGGGCCGTTGGTGCCCGTGTCGCTGGAGTCTCGTTGGCCTTGGCCGGTCGGGTGGCACCGTTGACGTATCATCAGGCTTCGTATGTCTGATCACCGGATGCGGGCCGTTGGCGCTCAAGGCGGTGGAGCCGGTTAGGTGGAGCAGTGTCGCAGTGGCAAATTTGGATCGATCGTGGGGGCACGTTCACCGACTTGGTCGCGCGCCGTCCTGACGGTTCCCTCGTAACCCACAAACTTCTGTCGGAGAACCCGGAACGGTACGTCGACGCTGCGGTGCAAGGGATACGAGACCTGTTGGGCTTGGAGCCGGGCGCCCCGATCCCGCCAGGCACGGTGCACGACGTGAAGATGGGCACGACGGTCGCAACCAATGCCCTGCTCGAACGTAAGGGCGATCGCACGTTGCTGGCTATCACGTCAGGTTTTGCCGACGCGTTGCGAATTGGTTATCAGAATCGGCCGAAGCTTTTTGCTCTGGACATCCAGTTGCCCGAGCTGTTGCACGAGGCAGTCGCTGAGATCCCCGAGCGTATTAGTGCTCATGGCCAGGTAGTGCGGCCTCTTGACGAAGCGGTGACCCGCGAACGCCTGACCGCGGCCTACAACGACGGCATCGAATCGGTAGCCATCGTGCTCATGCACGGGTACCGGCATCATCAGCATGAGCAGCGAGTCGCTGATATTGCCCGCGACATCGGATTTCGTCAGATCTCGGTGTCTCACACAACCATCCCACTCATGAAGCTCGTCAGCCGAGGCGACACCACCGTCGTCGATGCCTACCTGTCACCGATCCTGCGTCGTTACGTCGATCAAGTTGACACCGAACTCGTTGGGGGAGAGGCCCACGACGGCCCGAAGCTCATGTTCATGCAATCGAACGGTGGTTTGGTCGACGCGCACCTGTTCCAGGGCAAGGACGCCATTCTCTCGGGCCCAGCAGGTGGGGTAGTTGGTATGGCCCGAACCGCGACCGAAGCTGGTTTTGATCAGGTGATCGGCTTTGACATGGGAGGCACGTCGACCGATGTGTCGCACTACAACGGTGAATACGAACGGAGTCAGGAGACGATGGTCGCCGGGATCCGTCTTCGGGCACCGATGATGAACATCCACACAGTTGCCGCCGGAGGTGGGTCGATTCTGCACTTCGATGGAACGCGGTACCGGGTCGGTCCCGACAGCGCTGGTGCCAATCCAGGGCCAGCGAGTTATGGACGAGGCGGCCCGCTGACCGTCACCGATGCCAACGTGATGTTGGGCAAACTCCAGCCCCATCACTTCCCGGCAGTTTTTGGGCCTGACGGCACAACTCCGCTCGACGCCGATGTTGTGGGCCGGCGTTTCAGCGAACTCGCCGTCGAGATCGGCGAAGCGACCGGCACTGTGGCTCCTGCTCCAGAGGAGGTCGCCGAAGGGTTCCTGCGGATCGCGGTCGAAAACATGGCGAACGCGATCAAGAAGATCTCGGTCGAACGGGGTTATGACGTTAGCGGCTACACCCTCAACACCTTCGGAGGCGCCGGAGGCCAACATGCATGCCTGGTGGCTGACAGCCTGGGGATGAACCGGGTCCTGCTCCACCCGTTTGCCGGCGTATTGTCGGCCTACGGCATGGGTCTGGCAGAGATCAGATCAATCCGTGAACGACAGGTCGAACTCGCTCTCGACGAAGATACCGGCCGAGCCGCCTTCGAGTTGGCCCTCGCCGAACTTGCGACCGATGTCACCGACGACCTCACCGCTCAAGACGTGCCCCGAGATCAGGTCAGCCTTATTCAACGCGTCCATCTGCGTTATGCAGGCAGCGATACGGCATTGGCTATCGAGCCGGCGGCTGAGGTATCAACCATGGTCGAGCGCTTCGAGGGCGTGCATCAGCAACGGTTCGGTTACATCGCTCCAGGCCGAGATTTGGTGGTCGAGGGTGTGTCGGTGGAAGGGGTTGGAGGCGGCGAGGAACAGGACGACGACAGCGCGTGGTCGGCCCCCATCGCAGACACCGATGCGGCTCCTGTCGATGTGATCAGCATCCACACCGGTGGTGAGATGCAGCAGGCGCCGGTGTTCCGGCGCAACGAGCTGGGTACCGGACAACCAGTCCTCGGGCCTGCGGTCATCACCGAGCAGATCGGCACGATCGTGGTCGAGCCGGGGTGGCAGGCCGAGGTCACCGAACGTGGCGACTGTGTCCTGAGCCGGGTCGTCGCCCGTCCGCCTCGCGAAGCGGTGGGCACCGATGCCGATCCAGTAATGCTCGAGGTGTTCAACAACCTGTTCATGAGCATTGCCGAGCAGATGGGCGCCACCCTGGCCAACACCGCGTACTCGGTGAACATCAAGGAGCGGTATGACTTCTCGTGCGCGATCTTTGCCCCCGACGGGAGCCTGGTAGCGAACGCTCCACATGTGCCCGTCCACCTGGGATCAATGGGTGCGTCGATCAAGACGATCATCCGTGAGAACCACGGGACGATGAAACCGGGTGATTCCTACGCCATCAACGCTCCCTACAACGGCGGAACCCACCTGCCCGACGTCACGGTGATCAACCCGGTGTTCGACCATGCCGGGACTCAGATTCTGTTCTACGTCGCGTCGCGTGGCCATCACGCCGATATCGGCGGTCGGACACCTGGATCGTCGCCGCCAGACAGCACCTCGATTCATGAGGAAGGGGTGCTGATCGACAACTTCCTTATGGTCGAACACGGTGTGCTCCGCGAACAGGCCACACGGGAGCTTCTGCTCTCGGGGCCGTACCCGTGTCGAAACGTCGATCAGAACCTGGCCGACCTTGAGGCGCAGATCGCGGCGAACAATGTGGGCGTTCACGAGGTGCTTGGCATGGTCGACAAGTTCGGGCTCGAGGTCGTCCACGCCTATATGCAACATGTGCAAGACAACGCTGCCGAATCGGTGCGACGTGTGCTGGCCAACGTGACCGGTGGCCATTTCGTGTATCCGATGGACAACGGCTGCCAAGTCGAGGTCGATATCAAGATTGATCAGGAAAAACGTGAGGCCGTGATCGACTTCACGGGAACCTCACCGCAGTTCGAAGGGAACTACAACGCCCCCACCGCAGTGTGCTTGGCCGCAGTGATGTACGTGTTCCGCTGCCTCGTCGACGACGACATCCCGCTGAACGAAGGTTGTCTGGAACCGCTGCGGGTGATCGTGCCGCCTCGCTCGATTCTCTCGCCCGAATACCCGGCCGCCGTCATTGCCGGCAACACCGAGGTGAGCCAATGCGTGACCGATGCGTTGTTCGGAGCGCTTGGTGTGCTGGCCTCGTCACAAGGCACGGTCAACAATGTTGTCTACGGCAACGACACCTACCAGAACTACGAGACCATCTGCGGCGGTACTGGTGCCGGGCCCGGTCATAACGGCACAAGTGCTGTCCATAGCCATATGACCAATACCCGGCTGACCGATCCAGAAATACTTGAGTGGCGGTTTCCGCTGCGGGTGGAGAGTTTCTCGATAAGACCCAATTCCGGAGGCAAGGGCGAGTACCTCGGAGGAAACGGGATAGTTCGCGAGCTGACGTTCCTTGAGCCGATGACACTGACTCTGCTTGGAAGCCACCGACTGACCGATCCCTATGGTCTGGCCGGTGGCGGAAGCGGGGCCCGAGGGCACGACTTCATCCGCCGGGCAAATGGTCGAGTCGAGGAGCTTGGCGGCACCGACGAGGCCGAGCTTGGTGTGGGCGACACGTTTGTCCAGGAGACACCCGGCGGAGGTGCGTACGGACCACGGTAGGCACGTGCGTGGGTATGGTCTGTCCATGACCCGTAGTGCTCGCCACGTCAACCTCGCCTCCCGCCCGAACGGGGCGCCTGTTCCTGAGAATTTTGAGGTGGTCGAAGCCGAGGTTCCTGCTGCTCAAGACGGCGAGATTGTCGTCGCTAATCGGTTCATGTCTGTCGACCCGTACATGCGGGGCCGAATGAACGACGTAAAGTCGTATGTACCGCCGTTCCAGATCGGTGAGCCCCTTGCTGGAGGCGCTGTCGGTGAAGTCATCGAGTCAAACTCGCCCGACATTGCTGTTGGCGACCACGTCGTGCACGGCCTTGGCTGGCGTGAGATCGCTGTACTGCCGGCTTCGCAGGCCCAACCAGCTGCGAACGTCGACGGCGTCTCGTTGTCTGCCAACCTCGGTGTGCTGGGCATGCCCGGCATGACTGCGTACGCCGGACTGCTCGATGTCGCATCATTCAAAGAGGGCGATGCGGTGTTTGTGTCGGGTGCAGCCGGCGCTGTCGGCTCGCTTGTTGGCCAACTCGCGAAGCTCAAGGGCGCGTCGCTGGTTGTGGGCTCTGCTGGCTCGGACGAGAAAGTTGCCTGGCTCACCGAAGAGCTCGGTTATGACACTGCCTTCAACTACAAATCCGGCCCCGTGGCCACGCAGCTGTTCGCAGCGGCGCCCGATGGGATCGATGTGTACTTCGACAACGTTGGTGGTGATCACTTGCAGGCGGCGCTTCATTCGCTCAACGTGCACGGCCGAGTAGCGCTCTGCGGGGCTATCTCGATGTACAACAACACCGAGCCGGCACCGGGACCAAACAACCTAAGCCTGGCGATCGGCAAACGACTCAACCTGCGTGGGTTCATCGTGAGTGATCACGCCGATATGCGCGACGATTTCGTCCGTGAGGTCGGCGGATGGCTCGCCGATGGCACCATCAAGGCCGAAGAGACCGTGATGCACGGCATCGAGAGTGCCGGCGATGCGTTTATTGGGCTACTTGCTGGTGCCAACACCGGCAAGATGGTCGTCGAACTCTGAGCCGAAGCTCCGGTCAGGGCGGACGCTACACGTCGAGTTCCGTATCGATGTGTAGCGTCGCCGAGGTCTACCGGAAACGGATGAGTCGTCGCTGGATGGATTAGCGCATGAACTGCTTGATGAAGTCGCCACCAAGCCCAACCTCTTCATAGTGAGCCCGGTATTTGTCCATGCGGGTGAAGACATCGTCGTAGCCGGCCTGATTGCCGTCTGGATCCACGTACATCAGCGAACCGTGCACGGTAAATAAGGTGATCATTTCCTCACAGCCATCAGTGACGCACAATGTGTGGGTCTCGCCTGGCGGTTCGAAAACATAACTGCCGGCTTCGGCGACCCAGTCGTGTTCGAGGTAGTGCCAGCTCCCCTTAAAGACATAAGCGTGGACTTGGCCAGAGTGGCGATGACGCGCAAACACGCCAGCGCGTTGCACCTTCAGCACGTGGGTATAGAACCCCGCTGTTGGATTCAGATGCAGAGGGCGAGACCAGGCATCTGGGCCGATGGGGGCCCAGAGTCGGTCGTCGAGTTCGCCCAGAGCGTCGGGAACCACCATGTCGGGAACCATGCCCCATGGTTGTGGCTTCCGATAGGCGACCTTTTCGGGCTGTTCCGATGTTGGCGGGTGATTGATAAGCGTCAAGATGGGTTCTCCAGGGCGTGAGAGCGGGTGGGCGAAGATGTGA
>DNHM01000014.1:9886-12759 GCA_003485885.1 Acidimicrobiaceae bacterium | reverse complement strand
AGCCGGTACTGGCGAGCCGAATAACCCAAGTGATCTCGCATCCGGTCAAGGTCGAGTAACTTGGTAACCCCGGCGACGCCAAATCCACCGGCAAGGATGATCCCCAAAATCCAGGCAACTGTATTCATAGTGCGCATGAAGGTAGCACCGCTCCGGCTAGCCCGCCTAAGAGGCTGCCGGTAGCCTGGCTACATGATTTGCAGACTTGGTGTTGTTGACCAGTCCCCCGTCTCGGTGGGATCAACGCCGGGCCAGGCACTGCAGAACAGCATTGACCTTGCACAACGGTGCGAAGTACTGGGTTACCACCGTTACTGGCTCGCCGAACACCACAGCAGCCAAGCCCTTGCTGGATCAGCGCCGGAGGTTTTGACCGGTCGCATCGCTGCGGCGACCAACACCATTCGGGTCGGATCTGGTGGCGTCATGTTGACGCACTACAGCGCATACAAGGTTGCCGAACAGTGGCGCATGTTGCATGCGTTGTTCCCCCATCGCATTGATCTCGGCCTAGGCCGGGCTCCTGGTTCTGACCAGACCACCGCCGCGGCCCTAGCAAAAGGCCCGGGTGCTCTCTCCGCCGAGCACTATCCAGCACAGCTCACCGAGTTGACATCGTTCTTACGCGACGAACCGAACCCTGCCGGGCCGTTCCGCGACGTTCGAGCAACCCCAGCAGCCGAAGGTGGCCCATCCATGTGGCTGCTGGCATCAAGCGAAGGCAGTGCTGGGATCGCGGCCCATCTCGGATTGCCGCTGGTGTGGGCTCACTTCATCGCGCACGGGCCAGGCCAGGCAATCGTCGATGCGTACCGCGAGCGTTATCGGCCGTCTGAAGAGTTTCCCCACCCCACCGTGATGCTGGCAACTGGCGCTATCTGCGCCGACACTCAGCAAGAAGCAGCGTTCGTTGCCAGCAGCGTGCAGCGGTGGCGAGCTAGTGGGCCAACCGGACCCATTCCCGAACCAGCACCGCCGGGTACACCGCTGCCCGGCAGCGACAATCCACTCTTTGTGAACCAGCGGGTAAACAAGCCGCTCCTGCATGGGGCTCCGGAGTACGTCAAAGACGAACTCGAGTCACTGGCCACGTCGTTTGGCGCCGAAGAAGTACTTCTGGTCACGATCACCCATGACCACGCAGCACGGGTGCGCAGCTACGAACTCTTGGCCGAGGCATTCGAACTCACCTCGTGAACTGAACCAGGATTGCCGCGTCAGGCGTCGACGGTCACTGCTGGATAGAAGGCCACATAGTTCAAGATGTTCGCTGCTTTCTCCATGGGATCGGCGTAGTACCAAGCAGCGGCCTCAGCCGACTGGTCGCCGACCGAAACGGTGTAGTAGTTCGCGGTGCCCTTCCAGCCACACACGCTGGTGCGATCATGTTCAGCGAAAAACTCGCTCTTCACCGATTGCGGCGGGAAGTAGTGGTTGCCTTCGACGACGATCGTCTCGTCGCTTTCGGCGATGACCTGTCCATTGAACGTTGCTGTTGCCATACCAGAAACTAACCCCGGTAATCCGTTGCCTGTTCCCCTCAATGGCCGTTGATCTTGAAAACCTCGTGGAGGTTGGCGCCCCAGCAGCCCATGAGCCAGTGGCAACACAAGCCGTCCGAGTCGAAACAGGAGCCCGTCGGGGCTTCCGCTGTAGCGATCCGCAGAACGTGCTGGCACTATGAACAGCGTGAAGCTCGGCATCTTGTCGCGTGCCCCGCGCAGCTACAGCACCCAACGTCTCCGTGCGGCTGCGTTAGACCGCGGCGTAGACATCACCATGTACGACACGCTGCGGTTTGCCATTGACCTCAGCCGCGACGATCCAAACGTGACGTACCGCGGTCGAGACATCGACGATGTCGACGCAATCCTGCCTCGTATTGGTGCATCCATCACGTTCTACGGACTCGCGGTTGTTCGTCAGTTCCAGGCTATGGATGTGTACACGCCCAACACCGCCGATGGCATTGCCAATAGCCGAGACAAGCTTCGCTCGATGCAGATCCTTTCCCGTCACGAAATCGATATTCCGTCGACAACATTTGTGCGGGAACGCAGCGACATTCGCCCTGCCATCGCCCGAGTCGGCGGAGCGCCGGTCATCATCAAGATCCTTGAAGGCACCCAAGGCATCGGAGTGATCCTGGCACCTGACCTGCGGGTCGCAGAAGCTGTCATCGAAACCCTCCAGAGCACGAACCAGAACGTGCTCATCCAGCGGTTCGTGGCCGAAAGTCGAGGACGCGACATCCGGGCCATCGTTGTTGGCGACCGGGTTGTTGCTGCGATGCGACGCAGCGCCCGTGGCGATGAGTTCCGTTCCAATGTGCATCGCGGCGGCACGACCGAACCCATACAACTTGACCGCGAGACACGAGAGGTTGCACTCCGAGCAGCGCAGACACTCGGGCTCACGGTGTGTGGTGTCGACATGCTCGAAGGCGACGACGGCCCGCTCGTCATGGAAGTCAACTCCACACCAGGGCTACAAGGCATCGAGGAAGCGACCGGCCTCGATGTCGCGGGAACGATCATCGACCACATCGTGTCAAACGTGAGTTTCCCTGATCTCGACGTGCGCCAGCGCCTAGGCGAGGCCACCGGTTATGGCGTCGCCGAAATCCACGTCGACCATGGCGCAACGATCGATGGCGTCACTCTTGCCGAGTCCGGCCTTCGAGATCGCGACATCACCGTGCTGGTGATCGAGAACGATTTCGGCGTGGTGCCGAACCCGTCCAGCGAGTGGGTACTCAATGCCGGAGACCGACTGCTCTGCTTCGGGCGACTCGACGAAATGCGCTCGCTTGCTCCTGCACGACGAGCCCGTCGCGGCCGCATCCGTCCACTCCCCCAAGACCCGTTGCACTA
>DNHM01000014.1:0-9769 GCA_003485885.1 Acidimicrobiaceae bacterium | reverse complement strand
GAGATCAAGAAGAAGCGTGCTTCGCGATCGGCCCGAGCGCCGTTCGAAATCGCAGGCAACCGTGTCACCGCGGGCAAACGTATGCGGATGGAACTTCCGATCGGCAATCTGATGAGCGGCACACCAGTCGCGTTGCCGCTGATCGTCGTACACGGCAAGAAGGAAGGCCCCGTCGTCTGGCTGAGTGCCGCAATCCATGGCGACGAGATCTGCGGTGTTGAGATCATCCGCCAGGTGCTCGATGCCATCAATTCGCCATCCATGGCCGGCACGGTGATCGCTGCCCCGGTGGTAAACGTGCACGGCTTCAACACCAACGACCGCTATCTACCCGATCGACGAGACCTCAACCGAAGCTTTCCAGGGTCGCAGCGAGGGTCTCTGGCGTCGCGTATCGCGTACCTCTTCACCAAAGAGATCGTCAAACGTTCAGACCTGGGCATCGACCTTCATACCGGATCTGACCTGCGCACCAACCTGCCGCAGATCCGATGCGACATCGACCATGGACCAACACTTGAACTCGCGAACGTCTTTGGCGCTCCAATCGTGATCGATGCCCGGCTGCGGGACGGTTCGCTTCGCCAAGCCGCAGTCGAAGAAGGCAAGACCATGCTGCTCTTCGAAGGTGGCGAAGCAAGCCGCTTCGACCCGGCAGCGATCGCCGTTGGCACTGCTGGTGTGCTCCGCACACTCAACCATGTGGGCGTGACCGACGTCGAAGTTCCGCAGGGACAACGATCATTGTTCTCGCGATCAACCAGTTGGAGCCGAGCATCCAACAGCGGCATCGTGCACCTCGATGCACGCCTGGGCGAACTCGTGAGCGCAAAGCAGCAGCTGGCCACGATTTATGACCCGTTTGGCAAGTCACTCGGCAAGATCAAGTCCAAGTACGACGGGATCGTGATCGGCCACAGCCAAGCACCGCTCGTCAACCGTGGCGATGCCATTTCCCACGTTGCTCGGATCATGACCGACGCCCCAAAACCTGGCTGGGGCATCCCCGGCAGCGTGGACACCGAAGAGGCCTAGCGGGTCAGACCGTGGATGGTCGCGGCCTCTGCACGTGTGAGATTTTGCTGTGACGATTGGCGCAGTAGTGCGCCGCCGCGTCCGACTACCCGGGTCTCGCTGACCCATGTTCAGGCACCAAGCGAGGCGTCACGCTCAGCGATCCAGCACTCGACGATCGAGGCGGAACAAATGGCGACCAACACAACGGGAACGATCCATATCCCCTGTTCTTTTGGGCTAGCCCGTGACCACCCCTCGGGTGCCCCTGCCCGGCAATGGTTGACTTATCCTAAATCGCCACCTTTTTGCACGGGGTAGTAGATTTCGCAGCGCATCAAGGAACAAGCGCTTCTTCTGCAAGCCGTTTGAAAGGTTGCCCCCGTGCAAGAACGCTGGATCACCGACTGGCCGGTTAGCGAACGTTGGCCCCACTACACCCGGGCCAATGCCAGCGAGGTGCTACCCGATCCAGCGAGCCCGCTGGGACAGCAGTTCAGCTGGGAACGCGGAATGATTCCGGGCTGGCGCGATGCCTACGTGCACTCCGGCAACTACAGCCTCGACGAGTTCGACCTAGAGCTGCCCCAAGTTGTTGGTTTCTTCGGTGGCTACTTCTTCCTCAATCTTTCGAACCTGCGCATGCAGGGCGTTCGAAGCCCTGCGATCACGCTCGAGCAGCTCGATTTGGCATTCTTTGGCGATCATCCCGATGTCCCCTCGCACGTGCCGCATGGGGACGACGAACGTCCCGATCTGATGGAGAAGGCCCTGCGCCATATCGGCTGGATGTTTACGGCCCAGACCTATCCCGAAGCCGACGCGTTTAAGCAGGACACCATTGCGTTGCGGGCTGGCCGTCCTGATCTGACCACGCTCAGCGATAACGAGCTTGTCGCCCGAGCCCGCCTGACCCAGCCGATGCTGCAGACCGGCTTCCGTCATCACGGAATCGCGTCGAGTGCATCTGGTGTCGCCCCAGGCATTCTCTTCGCCATCGGTCAAGCCATTGGTGACCCCGCGATGCCTATGACCATGTGTGCCGGCATCGGCCATGTCGACTCTGCCGAGCCCAGCTACCGCATGTGGGATCTGTCGCGTGCCGTCCGCTCCAGCGTGCCGTTGACCGCCGTATTCGACGCCGGTGTCGACGGGCTACTTGACCGACTCGGTGCCGATGACAGTCCCGATGCTGCAGCGTTCCTGTCTTCGTGGGACCAGTTCCTCGTGGACTTCGGAAGCCGCGGCCTCAGCGAGTGGGAGATGACGTCGGCTACATGGGAAACCGAACCCGAGCTTGCCCTTGGCGCACTCAATCAGATCCGTCATCAGAACGACGAAGAGTCGCCCCTGATCCGAAATCAGGCCAAGGCCGACGAACGAGCCGCAAAGACCTCCGAGGTGCGCGCCGTGGTGGCAGCACTGGGCAACGAGGAACTCAACGCCCAGCTCGAAGGCGCCATCGTGGCCACGAACCAGCTGGGGTTTCGTGAGCGCACCAAGACCAACCTGGTGCGTGTGGTGCACGAAGGCCGTATGGCATTTCGCGAACTTGGTCGGCGCCATGCCGAGGCCGGCAACCTGAACGATCCCGAGCACATCTTCATGCTCCTCGACGATGAGGTCGAAACATTTGTTGCCAATCCTGGTTCGATGACCGACACGCTCGCTCAACGACATGTTGACTGGCGCGAGCTACGGGAGCTCGATCCCCCATTCATCATCGCCGACGGCGATGTTCCGCCGCTGCCCGAATGGTCCCGCAAGGTCGAAGTCGTGGTCGAAGCTGTGGCGGCTGGCGATGTCTTGCAAGGTGTCCCCGGTTGCCCCGGCACCGTTCGCGGCACTGCTCGTGTGATCCTCGATCCCATGGATCCGTTCGCACTTGAACCGGGCGACATCATGATTGTGCCGATCACGGACCCGGCGTGGACGCCATTGTTCATGACAGCGGGTGCTGTCATCGTGAACGTCGGCGGCCAGATCAGCCACGCCATCATCGTGAGCCGCGAACTCGGCCTCCCGTGTGTTGTGTCGGTGGAAAACGCCACCGCTCGCATCCCCGATGGGGCCACGGTCGAAGTCGATGGCGCCACCGGCCAGATCGTGATTATCGACTTGCCATGACCCGCCCATTGTGTTTCGGCATCCGGCGCAGGACCTGGCAGCTATCCCGCGATGATGGCGCCGGTCGCAGGGCTGCTGACCGGGCACTATCCCGTCCAGCAGCACCGCCCGCCCCGGCTGCTCTCACAGTTAACCGGATCTGAGCCTTCAGCGTGGCGGTCGAGGAATCAACACCGGCACGTTCTTCAGGTACTCCTGGTAGGCGGGCTCGTCGCCCCACCGCTTAACGCCACGTCGTTCGAGGGCGGGCAGGCCGGAGATCTTTGTAAGTAGCAGGATCACGAACAGCGGCGAAATCAGAGCAACGAACTCTCGGCCGTCGAACGCTGGCAGAGCAATGAGCGCCATACCGACCCACAGGGTGATCTCGCCGAAGTAGTTCGGGTGACGTGACCATGCCCAGATCCCGGTCGAGATGAAACGTCCCTTGTTGACGGGGTCTTTCTTAAACGTGGTCTTCTCGCCATCGGCTCGGACCTCTATGGCGAAGCCGACGATCCACACCACTAGGCCGACAATGGTCAGCACGCCGAAGGGTGCCTCGTCGACAGACGTGATCGCCGTCCACGCTGCGAGCGCGGTGAGCGATACCCACAGAGCCTGAAGCGTCCAGGTTTCGAACAACCGCATTGGATCGGAGCGGATGCGATTGAAGCGGCTGTCGACGCCGCCATCACCGTGGATGCGCTTGAACAGGAAGCTACCGAGTCGTCCTGCCCAGACAAAGATGAGCCCGGCCATGATGAACGACGTTGCTTCGTTGTTCGGGCCCAGGATCAGCGCCAGGATGGTGACCGATATATAGGTCAGGCTGCCGGTCAGATCGAAGTACTTCTCCGTCTTGTTGATGAGCGAGTGGATGAACACCAACCAGTTCACACCGAACGCAGCCAGGATGCACCACACCACCGCGGGCACGCCCGCTTGTTCCACGCTGTCGGCGCTGACCAACCAGGCAACCAGTGCTGCGACCACCGCACTGATAATCGATGCAAGAATCGCAATCTTATTTCTACTCATGCGCCAGTATGACCCGATGACGCGGCCCGCGCCGATTCGGCAGGGCGATAGGTGGCGATAGGTCAAGCCTCGGGTGGAATCGCCTGACGCCGATGTGGCAGGCTCGCGTATGGATCGAGATACTCAACTTGCTCTACTCGACCGCGTCCAGGCGCATCGGACAGCGGGCCGCGGTACCGACGCGGTGAGCGAAGTCCATCGGCAACCGGTCGACGCCTACACCAGCGTGGAGCGCATGGATCGCGAACAGACGCTGCTGAACCACGCGCCCACGATCGCGGGCCTCTCCGACATCCTCCCTCAACCCGGCACCTACGCGGCGGTCACCGTTGGGACCGCACCCGTCGTGCTCACTCGAGATGCGGACGGGCAGGTTCGGGCGTTTCTGAACGTCTGTCGGCACCGCGGTGCCGAGATAACTACAGGATGTGGCGCAGCCGCGATGTTGACGTGCCCGTATCACGGGTGGACGTACCACTTCGACGGATCGTTAGCCGCTCGTCGACGACCGGCCTACTTCGAAGGCGAAGCTGACGACGGCCTCGTCGCGCTTCCCACACTGGAACAACACGGCCTGATCTGGGTGAGTGCCGATCCGACTGCCTCGATACCTGCCGAGCCGTTGCAGGGCGCTGAACAAGACCTACGCGAACTTGGCCTGGCCGATCACCGACTGTTCACGTCAACGACGTTCACTCGCCCTATCAACTGGAAACTGGTCATCGACACCTTCCTCGAGGTGTACCACGTGGGTGTGCTCCACAAGGCCACGATCGACCCGCTCATCCACAGCGACTTTGCCCTCTTCGATGCGTTTGGGTCCAACGGGCGCATGGTCGTCACCCGTCGTTCGATCAGCGATCTCGATACGTTGCCCAGAACCGAGTGGCCATTCTTTCCCCATACGACGATTGTGTGGGCGCTACAGCCGAACACAATCCTGATCTACCAGCAAGACCATGCCCAGCTGTACCAGTCCAGGCCAGGCGCTCATCCCGGCGAGTCCATCATTACGGTGTCGGTTTATGTGCCGCGAGACACGACGCGGTCCGATGAACATTGGCAGAAGAACTTCGACCTGCTGGTGGAGGTCACCGATTCTGAGGACTTCGTGACGTGCGCAGGGATCCAACGCGGGTTCGAATCCGGCGCGCAAGAACACATCACGTTTGGCACGAACGAGCCGTTATTGGCGCACTACGAACGCGAGCTCACCAACTTGCTGGTGGCAGACGACTGATCTACACCTGCCGAAGGTTGGGCACCAGGGCCTGTGCCCAACGGGTTGAACCATTAGCCAGTAGCTAACGCAGCGGTCGGGTCGATCACCCACGGGCCGTTGGCGTTGAGTGTGATCTTCACTTGTTGACCAGGAGCCAGCACCACGTCTCGTTCTCCATCAAAGGCCAACACGCCTGGGCCGTCGATGACAACAGACTGTCCGAGATCCAACCGTTCATACGACGCTATAGCGACATCGTGGTAGAGGCCGGGAGCGATGGGCGCTCGAACCGTCTGGCCGGGACCGAACCTCAGATGCACACCACCAAACTCGTGACGAGTTACTGGTGCGACCCGGGCCGCAATCGATGACAGCCCAATGGTTGCCGGTTCAGCGGTAGTCACGATCAGCTGACGAAGAGTGTCGACATCCCATATCGCTCGACTTGCGGTGAAAGACCCTTCGACCATCGCTATATCGATCAGAGCAAGATCGTCCTTGATTCCCTCACCGGTGACGTCGAGGATCTTGGCTCGGTGGGCGATGAGCTCCAACGGCTTGCTACCCGAGGCTGCAATTGCAGCAGCATGGCCGGCCACGGTTGCCTCGATCATCTGTGGGTACACATTGTTCGTGCCAGTAGACACTGGCACCATCGGTGCGTCGCGCCAGCCTTTCGCGATGTCACGGTGGGTGCCATCGCCGCCAAGTGTTACGAGCGCACCAACCCCGAGCTCTTGCAGTTGCTCGGCCATGCGCCGACTGTGAAACGAGGCCGGATGCACTTCGTCACCAATGATCTCGACGGACGTCGCAGCGTCGTCATACTCCAAACCCCGCAGTGCCTGGCGGCCAAGCGACTTGTGATCGTCGGCAATAAGCACCCGATCGGCACCACCCTCGATCGCACCCACCACGGCGCGTCGAACAATACCGATCTTGGCCATGTCCGACGTCGGCGATGCCGACGACACCAGCCTGCGGATGTCTTTCCCCGCTGCCGGATTGGCGATTATCCCTACCGTTCCCATGACACTTCTACAAGTTCAGGCTCGCCATCGCGGGCAGGTTGATGTGTGTGGCGGCCCAAGCTTGCAGGGACCGTAGACCGGTTCGACTCAGACAGGATTGCGGGCGCAGCGAGCGATCCGGACTCCCCCCGACCTCCGTCGGACCCTGATTCGATCACGTGCTCCTACAGAAGGTTCTCGTCATTGTCAGGAGCTAACCTCGCTGAACGGCGGCGCGGACGCCTTCGGCGATGCGCTTGGCATCGGGCACATAGGCGCCTTCGAGTACGGGCGAGAACGGCACCGGCGAGAACGGAGCAGCGACACGTCCGATCGGGGCATCGAGATAGTCGAACGCTTCTTCCTGGATCTGAGCCGCAATCTCGGCGCCCATACCCGCGAAACGAACTGCCTCATGCACCACAACGCAGCGATTGGTGCGCTTGACCGAAGCGATGATCGTCTCGCTGTCCATTGGTTGCAGGGTGCGGAGGTCGATGACCTCGACGTCGACACCTTCGCTGGAAAGAATCGACGCAGCTTTGAGCGACTCGCCGGCCATCCGTCCATAGGTCACGATGGTGGCATCGGTGCCAGGACGGGTGATGTTTGCAACACCCAGCGGCACTTCGAACAGATCCTCTGGGCAGGGGCCCTTGGTGCCGAACAGGGTCTTGGTCTTGGCGTAGATCACCGGGTTGTCATCGCGAATGGAGGCCACCAGGAGACCCTTGGCATCGTAGGGGTTCGAAGGCATGACGACCTTGAGACCCGGCACGTGGGCCAGCATCGACTCGAGGCTCTGGCTGTGCTGAGCAGCAGCCGAGAGACCTGCGCCAGCATTGGTGGTGATGGTCAGCGGCAGGCTTGTCTTGCCACCGAACATGTACTTGAGCTTGGCTGCCTGGTTCGCGATCTGGTCCATGGCAACCATGATGAAGTCCATAAACATGAGGTCGACGACGGGCCGCAAGCCAGCAACAGCAGCGCCGATACCAAGACCGACGATTGCTTGTTCGCTGATAGGTGTATCGACGGCACGCAGCTCGCCGTACTTCTTCTGGAGGCCACCGAAGCTGCCGAACACACCACCGCTAGCGCCAACATCTTCGCCAGCGCAAAAGACGTCGGGGTCTTCGGCCATGATCTGATGGAGCGCCTCGTTGACTGCGCCTAGGTAGCTCAGCTCACGGAGCTCGGTTTCGGTTGCGCTCATGAGTTTGCTCCTGCCACGGTGTAGACGTCGTCCATCAAGGTGTCGACGTCGGGGAATGGGCTATTGCGGCCGAACTCGACAGCCTCGTCGACGTCGGCTTGCACCTTGGCTCGAATGGTGTCGATCTCGTCTTGGGTCATGACACCTTGCGCAAGCATGTCGCGTTCGATTCCCTCGATGCAGTCACGCGTCTTCCACATATCGACTTCTTCGTCGGTGCGGTATTTGAAGCCCATGATCTGCACACCATGATGGTTGTAATACCGATAGGTCTTGCACTCGATGAACGACGGGCCGTGACCGGCACGTGCTCGAGCAACGGCCTGGGTTGTTGCTTCGTATACCGCAACAGAGTCCATACCGTCGACGATGACGCCGGGCATGCCGTAACCGGCAGCGCGGTCAACGACATCGTCGATCGCCATGGTCTTAGACCGTGGCGTGTACTCGCCGTATTCATTGTTCTCACACACGAACACCGCAGGAAGCTGCAGCGCAGCTGCCATGTTTGCAGCCTCGTGGAACGCACCGATGTTCACGGCGCCATCACCGAAGAACACAACAGCGACGGTGTCATTGCCTCGGTACTTGTTGGCAAACGCTGCGCCGACAGCAATTGGCGCACCAGCGCCAACGATGCCGTTGGCACCGAGCATGTTCAGATCCAGATCGCAGATGTGCATAGAACCACCCTTGCCATTGCAGTAACCGTCGGCTTTGCCCATGAGCTCGGCCATCATCTTGGGCAGGTCGCCACCCTTGCCAACCAAGTGGCCGTGACCACGATGCGTCGAACCGATCTGGTCGTCGGGACGCAACGCTGCGCACACGCCGGCAGCAACGGCTTCTTCGCCCACGTACAGGTGGAGGAAGCCTGGCATCTCGGAGTTCTCAAACAGCTTGCCAGCCGCCTCTTCGAAGAAGCGGATGCGGATCATGCGGTAGTGCAAGTCCTTGAGTACCTCGTTGGTGATTTCCATGATCTGCTGTCTTTCCGCGACGCTTGCTCGCTACTCGCGCCGCTTGCTTCCGGCCTTGGCCGCAACATGATCTTGTTGTGATGGCCCCGGTTGCCGTTCCTCCAACCTAGGGCACGTGCCTAATCCAGTCGTAGCTGGCTGCGGCTCGTGAGTTACGCCACTGGCCTAGCGCGTGTCTTCCATGCCGGGCGGATGCAGGGTCGAGGAAGCTCTCACTACTGCGGTGAATCTCATGAGCCGCGTTCGAAGCGGAGAATCACCGCGGGACGTCTTTCCAGGCCATGCCCTTATCGGTGCGAGGTTCGCCAGGCAGGCCCAGCACTCGCTCGCCGATGATATTGCGTTGGATTTCGTCGGAGCCGCCAGCGATGCGGTAGCCGGGCGCACCCAATACGTGCTCACCCCATGCGTAGGTGCCCCACTCGCCTGTGTCGGCGGTCAGTCGACTGCCGAGAATGTCGCTGACCACGTCGGACATGCGGGTCATGCCTTTGGTCCACAGCAGCTTGCCGAGTGAACCTTCGGGGCCGGGTGTTCCACCCTTGGCCAGGTCAGCGGCGCGGCGCAGCGTGTACGACTCAGCCTGCAGATGGATGTAGAGGTCGGCCAGTTTCTGGCGGACGATTGGATCGTCGGCGACCCCCATAGCTCTGGCAGTATCCAAAACCTGCATCCACGAACCGCCGGTCTTTGCGCCGCCGCCCCCTGCGTCTTGTGAGTGATCGCGTTCGAAACCAAGTGTGGTGAGTGCAACCTTCCAGCCTTCACCCTCGTCGCCGAGGCGCATGGAATCGGGCACTCGTACATCGTTGAAGAACACTTCGTTGAACGACGTGCCGCCACTCATCTGCTTGATCGGGCGCACCTCGATTCCTGGCAAATCGAGTGGCAAGATGAATGCCGTCTGGCCTTTGTGTTTTGGGGCGTCGACATCGCTGCGGGCGATCAGCTGACCCCATTGTGCGAACTGAGCGCCGCTGGTCCAGACCTTCTGACCGTTGACCACCCACTCGTCGCCATCTTTGACTGCCCTACAGGCAAGTCCAGCAAGATCGCTACCGGCATTCGGCTCGCTGAAGAGCTGAATACATAACTCCTCGGCCCGCAGGAACGTGTCGATGTGGTTGGCCTTTTGTTCGTCGGTACCGAACAGATTGATCGTCGGCGCCATCAGACCCAT
>DNHM01000182.1:2486-2844 GCA_003485885.1 Acidimicrobiaceae bacterium | reverse complement strand
GATGGCACCGAGCACGGCAACACCGAGTCCAAGCGCGATACCTGGTGTACGACCCCGGCGCTGCATGAACGCAGCGAGCCAACCAGCAGCCATGGCCGACCCCAGCGTGCTCGCTCCCGTGGACAAGCCTGCCCAGGTCTCAGAACCAAGCATGTCCTTGATCGCCAGCACAGCCACCGGGAACGACGCGGACACCGCTCCCCTGCTGAACGTCGAACTGAGTCGCAGAACGCTCAATGCCCGCTTGTGGGCGGCAAGCGTGTCGACCCCATCAATGGCGATGGCCTCGGTCTCATACCCAAACGGGTTCTTCATGCGTCAAGGCCCGGTTTGTCAACGGCGGCGAGGAAGTCGATCA
>DNHM01000182.1:0-2461 GCA_003485885.1 Acidimicrobiaceae bacterium | reverse complement strand
GATTTCATTGACCTGGTCGGGGGCTTCTTGCTGGACCCAATGGCCCGCTCCCTCGATCAGATGAATGCCCCGCAAGTCGGTGCACCAAGTGTTCATTGATTGAACGCTAGACCCCAAGGCTCCGTCCGCGGTTGTTGCCACGAAGTCTTTCTTGCCAGCAATAAACGTGACCGGCATGGTCAACTTTGTGTTGGTCCACGGCCGGCTAGCAGCCCAGTTCTGATGCAGGTTGCGGTAATAGTTGATCGGGTTACCAAAGCCCGATCGGGTAAAGGCTCGATAGTAGTTTTCGAATTCACCATCGCTGAGATACGGCGGCAAACCTGACGGCAGCGGATCACCTTGAGCCCAGTCATCGGGCAGAGCGCCGCACAACGTCCAATGCATACGACGCAGCGCTTCGATCGGGTCAGCCTCGAACACGTCTTCGATGCCTTCATCCTGGAAAGCAAGCATGTACGCGAACGGCCCGTCGGGGTCCGTGGCCCGGATGTGGTCGATAATGCTTCGTTCACCTCGAGGCGTGTACGGCACGCTGAGCAACGCAATACCACGAACACGGTCTGGCCGAAATAGCCCAACCCAGGGGGCGATGATCGCTCCCCAATCGTGGCCCACGATGACGGCGTCGTCGATCTCGTCGTGGTCGAGAAGTGCAATCACATCGCCGACCAATTCGGTCATGGCATAGGCCGCTACGCCCTCGGGCTGATCACTCCATCCATACCCCCGCTGGTCGGGAGCGATGACCTGGTAACCAGCGTCAGCCAACACCGGAATCTGATGACGCCATGAATACGCAATCTCAGGAAATCCGTGAAGCAGAACAACTGCCGGACCCTGCCCATTACGGCTCACGGTCAACGACAGTTCGGGAAGGTCGGTCGGACTAACCCTGGTCGCAGCCATGATCAATCTCTCCGATCAGCTGGGAATAGGCAGGCCGGATGTGTCGTTCTGAACGTTCGCACAACCTTGACTACCACACGAGGAGAACCATCCAATGTTGTTTCGTAGCACTGATCTGCTCAACGACTTCGAACGCCTTACCAAGGGACTGAATCTCGGCCCTGAATTCGACCGAACGGTCGACGATCTATCCACCAAGTTCACCTCCACCTTTGCGGGGGCCCCGAACCTCGATGTAGTCCGTTCCGACGACCGCTTTGCACTCTTTATTGATCTACCAGGCGTGGATCCAACATCGGTCGACGTAACCGTCGATGGGCGAACACTGACCATTTCGGCTACTCGGGAGTTTGAGGTCGCCGAAGGCCATGAACACATTCATGCTGGCCGACGCCACGGTGCGTTCAACCGATCGTTCAAGTTGGCCGATGATCTTGACATCGAGGGCCTGACAGCCAGGTCCGAACACGGTGTGTTGATCGTGAGTATTCCGGTCATCGCCGCACCTCAACCCCGCAAGATTCAGGTCGACGTCAACGCCAGTAACGACGTTGTCAACGATTGAACCTTGCTCGAACCGGTTGTCCCCACAACCGACCTCGCTCGACCCGGCCGGTCCTACTCACTGGTCGGGTCGTGGCGCGTCTGGGTTGATTTCTGCGAGGATGGCTCTACAGGACAGGCGTGGCGTCGAGCGTCATCGCCCGGATAGCCAGGCCCATAATGAACAGGCTGCCGCCGCCGTACAGAAGGTGGCGGATGTGGCTGAGCTGGGTGCGATACCCATACAGGATCGCTACACCGATCAAGGTCAGGAACCCATAGAAGGTGTGAAACTCCGGCGCTTCGCCTTCGAGTTGTTGCAGCCGAGCGACACCGAGAGCCACCTGAACAAAAAGCAGGACCTGAGCGATCGCCACAAACGCCCACAATGCTCGATGGCGCAACGATTCCACGAAGTGGGCAGCCAATGCCCACACACCCGCAACACCATTGGCGATCACGACGACCCAGGCCATCACGGTATGTGCATCAGCGATCATGGTGTGTTCGGCCTTACTCAATCGAACAGCGACGTAGCGAGCTCGCCGTGGCGAAGACTGCTCTGTTGATAACGCGCTGCGTCGACCAACCATTCTGTGCCGAAGGCCATGGCGAACAAATCGTCGGGCATCGCCAGAAAGAAACTCTCGTCGTTGATCTGGCTTGCATGCGCCATGAGTGACGCCCGTTTCCGTTCGAGTGCCGCCGATACATCGATGGCATGGGTGAGTTCCTCTTCGGGCATGCCGAACTCGCTGCGATCAACACGTTCGTCTTCGTCGAGTCCTTCTTCGTCAAAGGCGCCAGCTTCCATCGCCTGCAGGATCATTGTGCGATTCGCTGTGGCCCACAGGACCCGATCAACGCCAGCGATTTCGGCTGCACGGGCCCCAACCAGATGCACCTTGAGATGGTCGGGGTGGCCATACACACCGTGTGGGTCGTAACCGATCAAGATGTCGGCCTCGTCGCGCTGCAAGATCTGGGCAAGCCGCTGTGACGCTTCTTC
>DNHM01000123.1:4977-5253 GCA_003485885.1 Acidimicrobiaceae bacterium | reverse complement strand
GGTGGGCGCCTCGAAACCCAGCTGTCGAGTCTGGTCGCCATCGTCAAGACGACCGGTGGCTGTCAAGCGATCCTCCACGACCTCGAACCGGAGTAAGCCCAACCCTGTAGCTGGCGATTCGGGACTTACGCCACTGGTCAAAATGCGAGACGTGCAGCACGGTGTAGCCGACGAGGAACCGCGTAGTTCCTGACCCAAGGAGGCCACAGTGACCGATGAACCGATGGCAAACACGTGTGAGCTCGTCAGGACCAACGAGGTCCTGCCCATCTGCCC
>DNHM01000123.1:260-4910 GCA_003485885.1 Acidimicrobiaceae bacterium | reverse complement strand
GCTGGGCTTCGGAACCCAGTGGTATCCGTTCCCTGGGTGAGTTCTTGCTTCTGCATGGGTCGGAATCGTTGATGCGAGATCATTGTGCGGCATCTAGGTTTGTTTCATGGAGACAGTGACTAGTGGTTATGGGCTTATCGAGGCTCCCGTGTGGGATCCCCAGCGAGGGTTGTTGTTTAGCGACGTGTTTGGTGGGGGTGTGTATTGCGTGACGCCTGGTGGTGAAGTATCGACCGTGATCGAACATCGCCGCGGTATTGGCGGCATGGTGCCGCACGAAGACGGTGGCCTGGTGGTCAGCGGACGAAACATTGCCTACAAACCGGCCGATGGGGGAGACAGCATTGTGTTGCTCGACCGTGATGTCGACGCCGACCGGGTGGGTTTCAACGACATCACCGTCGACGGCACCGGTCGCATTTATGCCGGAAGCCTCGGATCCAGCCCGGTCTTCGACGACGGACGTGAACCCCAAGCTGGCCAACTGTTTCTCGTGGACCTCGATGGGGCGTCTCGGGTTGTTGCTACCGATGTGCGGTTGACCAACGGGCTTGGTTTCTCGCCAGATGGCACCCGGCTGTACCACTCCGACTCGCTACGTAATGCGGTCATGTTCTACGAAGTCCACCCCGACGGCTCGCTGGGCGACAAACAAGTTTTCACCGAGACTTCTCGAGGCGCTCCCGACGGTCTGGTGGTGTCCAAAGACGGCGCTGTCTGGGTCGCGTTGGCTGGCGGCGGCCACGGTGTCGCCGTGTACGACGATGCTGGCACCGAGATCAACTTCATAGAGATACCCGAACCGATGTGCACCAGCGTGTGTTTCGGCGGGGATGACCTGCATGACCTGTACATCGTCAGCGGCAGCGAGGGTTCCAGCACCGAACAGGCAGGCGCGGTGCATCGAGTCCGCGTCGACGTTGCTGGCCTCCCGCTCGGTACCGCCAACGTCGCGATACCGACCTGAGAGCTAGAGCACAGTGGACCGCTCCGTCCAACCGGTTCGTAGATAGACGCCTGGGAAAGCAAGAAAGTCGCAGAATTTCTCAAATTTGTTTCAACACTCCCAAAAGGCGAGCCTGGCATGGAAATCACCCATATGTCGTCTGCTGGCTCAGCTACCAGCGATCGAGGTGATGATGTCGGCCAACGCCTGAGGCTGCGAATGGAAGGGTGAGTGGCTGGCATCCATCGTGTGGACGGTCGTGGTGTCACCCATCGCTTCGTCCATCAGGCGAATCATCTCCCGCTGGCCACCGATGACGATGGCATTGTCGGCGATGCATTCGATGAAGTGGCGAGCGACCGTTCCATAGTTGGCGTGGGTCACGGTCGAGGGAACACCGGTCACCTTCGCTGGTTCGTCGGGGTGGAGATGGCTGAGAGCGGTGGCGAACTGGTCGTCGGTCAGGTCGGCGTAGAACGCCTCCTTGGTGCGGGCCACATAGTCGGGATCTTCAGACTTCGGGTCGAGCCGCATAACTCCTACCTGGGCAGGGTCGGCCAGGAACAGGCTTGGCACCATTGCCTCGGCCATGAGTTGATGGCCCATGATCTGTCCCGAAACCATCCCGGGGGCAAGCATGAACGCGGTCAGGTAGGCAGCGGCGGAAACCTCGTCGGGGATTGCCTCGGCAACCGGCGACACGGTCAGGCCGCCGAGCGAATGGCCAAGTACAACTGCCTTGCCGCCGGTTGCGCTATTCACTTCGCGCACCGCGTCGATCGCTGCTGCCGTGCGTTCTTCCTGGGTGACACCCGCATTCGGCGACGGCTCACTTCCGAACGCCGCGGTAGTGAGCGGGCGCGTGTTGTAACTGGACGGAATCGCTGCGTTCACACCGGCGCCTGGCAGGTCAATGGCCTTGACCGTCACGCCCGCAGCTTCGAGCAGCGGAACGACGTTGTCCCATGTGTGGTGGTCGTGCCATGCGCCGTGGATCAGCACTACGCCATTCGTCTTGGTCATGGTCGTTCCTCACTCGGTTGCTTCGGGGAAAGTATCACCGGTACTCGCCGAGGTCCGAAACTCGACGACGTCAGCTCTCGATCCTCTGCGCGGCGGAGTTATGACAGCCTCGACTGGAGCAATGCCTAGTTCTCGAATTGGCTGACGATATCGATGATGTCGTCGCCGTAGTTCTCAAGTTTAGCGGCACCGATGCCCTTGATCGCCAGCAACTCGGTATCGGTAGTTGGTCGGGCGGCGGCGATGAGTCGCATGGTCGCGTCGCCAGCAACGACATACGCGGGGACACCAGCGTCGGTTGCTCGATCCATACGCCATGCCCGCAGCGCTTCGAACAATGCCTCGTCTTCGGGGCCGAGCTCGGTTTCGCCGGTGTTGCCTGATCCGGCTGCGCCTTCCAAGATCCTCACGATCTCATGGGTTTTGAAGTACATCTTGGGGCCCGACTCGGTGGCGATCAGTACCTCGTCGTCGTTGCGGCTCACGATCCGACCTTGGTAACCGCCACCAACGGAAACAAGATCGCCAACAACAGCGTCGCTCGTCTGTTTGCCAGACTGCTTGAAGCGGCTGCGTACCTGACCGCGGTCGGGGCGTTTCGGGGCGGCGTCAGGCGGAGGTGCAACCGTGGTGAGTTGGTTCAGGAACGGGCTCGGCCGATCCTGGTCAGCAAGCACCACGACCTCGTCGCTACACCGGGTGATCGCCACGTGGAAGATGCGTCGTTCTTCTTCACGGTCATCGCTGAGTCTGTGGGGGATCGCTCCGGCGTCGGCACCGAACACGATGACCTTGGGCCATTCCATTCCCTTGACCCGATGGATCGACGAGATCGTCACCCCATCGGTGCTCGATGGTCGCTCCATCGCCCGGCTGAGCCATGCTTCGAAGGTGGCCAGGTCAGTGTGTAGCGTGGCGGCACGCTGGATGGCTGCCAAGTCATCTTCATGGCTCGGTTTCGAGGTTGAGTTGCCGCTGCGGTCAAACGCCTGAGCCGACGAGATCAGCCCTGCCGTATCCAGCACCGCTCCGATGGCTTTGCGGGCGTCGCCAGAACGAGATGCTCGCACCACTTTTTCGATGTCATCACAAAACTCGAGCCACTTCGCTTCGTGGCGAGCCTTCATCTGCATCGACGCATCCCGTAACTCTTCGAGCGACAACTGCGACGGCAAACGAGTGTTGTTGGCTACGCCGTTCAGACCGCGTCCAGGCCGACGGATTGCTTCCCGCACATCGGTCGCGCTCATCTCGCTCGGATCCTGCGCCATGCGAAGCCAGGCAAACAGCGCCCGGACCATCGACCGTTGCACCGACTTCATGCCGAGCTGGTCGTGGGTGGGAATGTCCCGCTCGACGAGCACTGCCTTGACCGGGATCAGGCTGGCGTTGACTCGAGACAACACGGCAATGTCTTTGGGGTCGGTCCCCGCCGCGATCCATTCTTCGATCCGGTCGGCGGCATCGAGCGCCATCTCACCGCTAATGCCGGGCATGACCCGGAAGGCTTCCGGGTCTTGGCGAGCCTGGGGGCCCGGTTTGATCGACTTGTCGACCCGGACCCGATTCCACGACAACAGATTTGTTGCTGCTGTCACGACGGGTGCCGGGCACCGATAGTTGGTCTCCAACGCATAGTGGGTCGCGCCCGGGAACCACTGGTCGAACTCGGTCAGGAACCGAGGGTCGGCGCCGCTGTAGCCGTAGATCACCTGATCGTCATCGCCCACGCCATACACCTGAAGCCGAGGCGATGCCAGAAGACGAAGCAACAACACATACGCCGGCGTGAGATCCTGGAACTCGTCGATCAGCAGATGGCGACACCGGCGTTGCCACTTGCGCCGCAGTGCCGCGTTGCGCAGCAGCACCTCGATTGCGCCATAGATCTGCTCGGCATGATCGACGCTGCCCGCCGCGTACAGCCGTTCTCGGTAAGGGTCGAACGCTTCGGCGAAATCTTCGAGGTCATCACCGTCGTCCTCGACCCATCTCGGACTCTGCAGACCAAGCCGCACCTGGTCGAGCGCTTCGAGATACGGCGCCATCGGATCGGTGTTCGCCCGATGCTGCACGTGCACAAGTTCGTCCAACAACCGACGTTGATCCGCTTCGCCGAGCAGCGATAGGTTCGGATACGCATCACGCAGGATCGCCCAGCCGAGCGAATGGACCGTCCGCACGGTTTGCTTCGGCGCCCCGGCTCGTTCGCGGAGTTCATCGGCAGCGCGCTTGTTGTAGGCGACGGCAATCACGGATTCGGCGGCCACGCCCCGATCGTCGAGAAGATGCCGCAACCGTGCCGACATCGTGCGGGTCTTGCCCGAGCCGGCAGGTGCGATGACTCGTGCCGCTCCAGCCATATGCAGCGTTGCAGCGCGTTGATCGTCTGCAAGCGCGTCGTCTGGTGAGAGCACCGGCTGATCGATACGGGTGAGCCGCCCGAATTCGAGCTCCTCGCCGGAGATGACGGCGTGATCGAGCGGCGGAATCGCCCCGCTCGGCCCGCCGTCGACCCAGGCTGGTGTGCCGTCGCCAAGGATGACATCTGCAGGTCCTCCCGCTTCGCAGCCAGGCAAATCCAGCGATCGTTTGGTCAGCCACCACTTCGGTTCGCCGCTGCGAAGGTCGTAGTTGTTTGCGAACAACAACATGTTCAGTCGTTCACCGGGGAACAGAAA
>DNHM01000123.1:0-231 GCA_003485885.1 Acidimicrobiaceae bacterium | reverse complement strand
GCTGAACACCTTGGCGTTGTTGGTCTGGGCCGCAGGGAAGAACTTCTGATGGTCGAGTGACCATGTCACGACCACTGGTCGCCGTTCGGCCCACGCTGCATGCAGCTCGGTGATCCACTGCTCGAGCGCGTCGGCATCGTCGACCAGTGTTTGGGTCAGAGCGAGTGTCGGATAGTCCCGGAATTGTTCGGGGACGTCGTCGTCATCGTTCACGACAATGCCGCGACCGAG
>DNHM01000162.1:2853-5626 GCA_003485885.1 Acidimicrobiaceae bacterium | reverse complement strand
CATGATCCAGATATCGTCGTTCCCAGAGCGGTCCGAAGCAAAGACGATCTTCGCGCCATCAGGCGACACTGCAGACTCGAAGTCGCCAGCAGGATCCGTGGTGAGCTGGCGCTTGTTGCTGCCATCGACATTCATACTCCAAATATCGCCAGCCGAGTGGTACACAATCTGTGACTGGTCGGGGGTCAAGGTCGGCCAGTGATCATCGCCTGGAGCATCGGTCAGCCTTAACGGCTCCTGACCGGTTCGGCTCTGGTAAAGGTCCCAATCATCGGCCTTGGTTTCGCGACCGGCGAACACGAACGCGGGGATATCAAGGACGAACAGTGGGCTCGCAAGTTCCCATCCTTCGAGTCCGGTCTCGAGTTGTGTCACGGCACCGGTGTCGAAGTTGTAGTCATAGGTCCGGCTGCCGTCGCCTTCGCTGTCCTGGAGTGGTGACCCGAAGAGAAAACCGGCAGTGAGGACACTTGGCGACAGATTCGGCAGCTCGAATTCACCGCCGGTCAGCGGATAGAGCTTGCTTCTTTGGAATGAGAAGAACAGATCGCGTTGCACCCCAACCGTGGCCCGGGCAACCACGCCTTCGTCAGACACCAGCGTGCCACCGGCAGCCGTCCCTACCTTGAACGGGTTCTCGTTTCGCAGACCTGCCTCGGCAGTGCAGAGAAACGTGCGATCGCCAGCAACCCAATCGACTTCACGTGGCGTCCATACTCTTGTGCCGAACGGCAAGACGTCCCATGGTGCGCCGCCAAACTCGATCGTTGCCGGAGCACAAGAAGTGCTGAACAACGAATCGGTGAAGTCGACACCGAAGCGGTGTGGCGCGTCAAGGCCGTCGCCGGTTTCACCGACGTAAAAGACCTCATACTCATGTTCGGCGTTGCAGTCAACTGGGCTTGTCGGGGTGTCTTCGCCGTCGACGGTGCCAGCGTCGTTGAAACAGTCGCCGACCCGGAAGCCGTCCAACAACGACAACGGCTGATCGGCCGCCGTGGGTTCCGCCGTCGGTGGGACGGGCGTTGCTGTGGGATCGGCGGCAGGAACAGCAGTGGGCACAGGTGGGGCAGGTGGTTCGGCCTGGTTGAGCGTGGGTTCCTCTACCTGTCGCCCGGCGCTGCCGGCCGAATCTTCGTTCACCGTTGTTGTGCCACCGCCGCACGACGTCGCCACCAGGGCGCAGGCCATGAGTGCCCACAATTGCCGCTTCATTCCGCTCTCCCTTGAGCTGGCCGCGCTCGCGCGGGCGTCCATCGACCTCGGTCCGTCAACCTAGACAGCCGGTATGCCAATTCGTTACATCAGCTCACGAGATCGAGGTCGAAGAGTTCCTTGAATCGAGCGGCATAGTCTGCGTCGCTCTCGATTGCGCCGAGTGCCACCCAGTCCTCATCGCTGATCTTGGCTTTTCCCGCCACCAGTTCAGAACCACCCCAGCCGCAGGTGTACCGAAGTTTTGGTGTCTCATCGGTTGCGGCTTGGTAAATGACTTCAGCGACTTCAGACGGCTGACCTGGCGTTGCCAGGCCGGTCGTGTAGAAGTTGAACATGCGCTGATAGGCCCGGTCATAGGCCCCGCTGGCGTTGGGCGCAGCGGTGTTCTTGGCCATGATCGCGGTCTTCACGATGCCTGGCTCGATGAGTGCGACCCGGATGCCATGGGACACAACTTCTTGGGCGAGTCCTTCGGTCAGTCCTTCGAGTGCCCACTTCGATGCAACGTAGGGCGACTGTGCGAGCGCAGCGATCACACCAGCGATCGATGAGACATTGATGATGCATCCGGTACCCCGTTCACGCATGTGTGGCAGTACCGCCTGCACGCCCCGGATCACGCCGTAGAGGTTGACGTCCATGACGTCTTTGTATTCGTCGATCGACGTCTCTTCGCACACACCGTTACCGCCAATGCCCGCGTTGTTCACCAGCACGTCGATGTGGCCGGCGGCGGCGATGACCTCGGCCACGGCACGGTTCACCGATTCGGTGTCGGTCACATCGCAGATGACCGGGTGCACTTCGACCCCGGCCTCGGCACACATGGCCGCGAGCTTCTCGCCTTTTTCCGAGCTACGCATCGATCCGTAGACCGTCCACCCCTTTGCAGCTAGATCTACAGCGGCGCTGCGTCCGATTCCCGAGTTAGCGCCAGTGATAAGTGCAACAGTCATGGCACGAAGTTACCGGACCAGGCGTCAGTCCACGAACGTTCGTCAGCGATTCGCGAGCAGCAGGTCGGCGGTGACTTCGAGATGGCCCAGGTGTTGGGCCAGTTCCTCATATGCATGGATGAGTGCCGCACCGACCGTCCACTCGCCTGCGAGCGGTATCTGGGTCTTTGGGATCTCGGTTAGTTCCGTCGCTGCTGCGAGTACAGGGCGACGATCAGTGAGCTGTGCAAGCCAGTCGGCGATGGCGGCGTGCAGTTCAGCCACAGAACCCGATGCAGCGAACTCGTCGGAACGCACCCGATGCGATTCGTCGCCAGCCACCATGTGCCCGACCCACCATTCGCACGCGCCCAAGATGTGGGTAACGAGTGCATACGGTGTGCTGCCACCGGTGTGAGGCGGGTGCTGATTGATCAGCTCATCACCAAGCCGGTCTACTACCGCCAAGACGCCGTCGAATGAACGTCGGCAAAACACTTCGAAGTCGTCAAGCGTGATGGTCATGAAGGGGGAATGGTTATGGCTGCAAGCGTGATCGGCATACACAGCAAGGTAGCTTCACAACTGTGAGCGAACAGCAAGAGCCTGCCGACGTCAGT
>DNHM01000162.1:0-2814 GCA_003485885.1 Acidimicrobiaceae bacterium | reverse complement strand
CATGGGCCCGACGTATGGGTCGGCCAGAGCCCCGACTATCCGTGGGGCCGCATCTTCGGCGGACTGGTCATTGCCCAGGCACTGTGGGCCGCCACCCAGACCGTTGCCGACGAACATGTACTGCACTCGATGCACAGCTATTTCATCCTTGGCGGCAATCCGGCTGAGCCAGTTCGGTACGAAGTCGATCGCATCCGCAACGGTCGTTCATTCTCGACCCGTCGTGTCGTGGCTCGCCAGAGCGGCGGCGCAATCTTCAACCTGTCGTGTTCATTCCAGCGACATGAAGAAGGTGTCGAAACCCAGACAGCCATCTTCCCCACCGACGCACCCGATCCAACCACGATCGAGTCATACCGTGAGGGCGCTGGCGTCGACCGTTGCGATGTAGAGCTCGAAGGCAACCAACCGCGGTCACTTGTGTGGGCGCGTTACCCGGGCGTTCTCAGCGACGACCCTCGGATTCACCTGTGTGCGCTGGCCTATCTCAGCGACAGCAACGCGATGGAAGCAGTTGCCCATGCACACCCGAAGGGCATGCCCGAAGACCACGAATCCTGGGACGAGACGTACATGACCGCCAGCCTGGATCACGCCATGTGGTTCCATCGCCCGGTCAATGCCAACGACTGGCTGCTCTTCGACATGGACGGCCACGGCATCCTCCGCACCCGAGGCCTGAGCACCGGCCATGTCTTCGCCGCCGACGGCACCCACATCGCCACCATCGCCCAGGAAGGCCTGATCCGCGAAGCTACGTGATGCTGGGAGCCTGTTCACCGTCGCACATATCAGCCTCTAGCGCGACGGCGGTCCCGCCCTCCGAGGCGATCAGGTCAACGGTCTCTTGTGCCGACGCCAGGACTCGGTCCACGGCGAGGACCTTCGCCGTTTCACGGGCGAATAGCAGCGCAGTGGCCCGACCGTGGTTCGTTCAGGATCACCCACCCATCGCTCTCGACTGCGTGAGAGCACGGGGCCACCGACTCGAAGCCGTCAGCGAGTCATGAAGGACTCGGGCTCCATATCGCCGAGCCTAGGTGGAGGCGTGGAGTGTTGCGGGCGCTCGCTACGAGGCGATGCGATTTCCAACCGCATTTTTGCTGCACCGTTAGAGTTCGCACATGGCACCACTGTTGCGAGCACAAGCAAGCGGCCCCGCCGCACTACGAGCACTCCTTGTTACTGGGCAGGAAACAAAACAACCGCTCGTGTTGCCAGGTTGTTACGACGCCCTCGGTGCCCGGCTGATCGAACAGGCCGACTTCAGTGCTGTGTACATGACCGGCTTCGGCACAACGGCATCGTTGCTCGGTCGTCCTGACGTCGGGCTGCTGGGCATGACCGAAATGGTCGACAACGCCCGACGTATCACCTCGGCGGTCGACCTCCCTGTGGTTGCAGATGCCGACACCGGCTACGGCAACCAGATCAATGTGATCCGCACCGTGCAGCAATACGAACGGGCCGGCATCGCTGGCATTCATATCGAGGATCAGATCCTGCCCAAGAAGTGCGGCCATATGGAGAACAAACAGGTCGTCGACGCCGATGTCATGACCGCCAAGGTTGCCGCGGCCGTAGCGGCACGGACCGATGAGGACTTCGTGGTCATCGCCCGCACCGACTCTCGTGCCGAACACGGTCTCGACGAGGCCATACGCCGGGCATCAGCCTGTGCCCAGGCCGGCGCCGATGTGTTGTTCGTCGAAGCGCTGCAAGGCGAGGACGAGATCGAACGAGTCGCTGCCGAATTCGGTGGCATGCCGTTGTTGTTCAACTGGGTCGAGGGCGGCAAGACACCGCCTCTCAGCTACGACGAGATCGCATCACTCGGCTACTCGATCATTCTGATGCCCATCATGACCCTGCTCGCCGCAACCTCGGCAATGCAACAGGCGCTTGCCCAGCTCAAACAGGCCGGTACCCCCGCACCGTTCGTGGCGGATCTCATGGGCTTCGACGAGTTCACCGACTTGATCGGCTTGCCCGAAATCAACGACCTCGAAACCCGGTTCTCGTAGCTGCTGGACTGTGGCATGGTTGGCTCATGACCTGGTTTAGTGACGTATTCGGTTTCGAAGAATCAAGCGAGAACATCGATCGTCACATCACGATCGAAGGCGGCCACATGCACTCCACAGGGAATGGCCGCACGTTCAGTAGCGGCACCCTCTCTGTGCCCACGGTCGATGAGTTGCGAGATGAGGCTGATGTCGTGGCAAACCAGGTGCCGGGTTCGCTGAGGATCCGCGAGGTTGTAGCCGATGCTCAGGCGCTTCATGTCGACCCGGCGAATGCGGGCGCACTGTTTCAGGTTGCGTCCCAATGCAATCTGCTGGAGATGGCGTCGCCCGACGCAACCCCCGCCAACGGCATCACCATCTACGAGTACGACCACACCCAAGGACCAGCATGCGCTATCGCATGTGCCGCTGGCACCTTGCAGCGGAACTGGTTCGCCCAGTCGACAGAAGATCAAGTCGACACGCTGGCCGCGGTTGGCGAGGATCTTGGCAATCGTCCAGACCACAAAGGTTGTGGCCGCTTCTGGGAGACGCGTAATGGTTATGCGCTCGTAACCGGCGAGCTTCCCGACGATGTGCCCGAGGCCCACGACGAACTAGCGATCGGCATCCACGCCGACACCGAGGTGACGCTTGCAGGCGCCGGCCACACTGTTACCCAGGCATATTGCAGCGCGCTACCACTTGGCTACTCGTCGGTCGACACGGACCAAGTCGCGCCGCTCGCTCGCATGGTTCTCAACTCGTCGTACGAGGCAACACTCGCCGCTGGAGCGATCAACGCGGC
>DNHM01000512.1 GCA_003485885.1 Acidimicrobiaceae bacterium | reverse complement strand
CGGCACGGGTGGTGCAAGGTGACGAAGCAGCCGCACTCGGCATCATCTCGGCGGCGTTCGAACCCGAAGACCTCATGCCCCACGTCATGGCCTACGCGAGCGACCTTGCGGCCAATGTGTCCCCAGCGTCGATGGCCACGATCAAACACCAGGTCAACCAGGAACCGGCCATGTCGGCCAACGATGCCACGAACCATGCCGAGGGACTCATGCGTGAATCACTCGCCGGCTCCGACGTTGGCGAAGGCATCGCCAGCTTCCTGGAGAAGCGCCAGGTCGGCTTCCCTCCGCTGGGCGACGGCACCAGCTTCGACTGGATGAGCTCATAGACGCCCAGGCCGCTCAAGCACGATTCACTGATGCTCGTGTTGCTCGCCTTGCGACGGTGACCACCGACGGGGCGGCCCATGTCGTGCCCTGCTGTTTCGCTGTGCTCGACAATGGCACAGTCGTGTCTGCGGTAGATGGCAAGCCAAAGTCGACCGCGGCTCTGCGACGCCTCGACAACATTGCAGCGAACCCAAGGGTGTCACTCGTCGTCGACCACTACGACGACGACTGGTCACACCTGTGGTGGGTCCGGCTCGACGGCGTCGCTGAGATCATCCACGCTGGCGATGCCTACGAGGCGGCGCTCGATGCGCTCGTCGCGAACTACGAGCAGTACCGAACGATGCGTCCCACCGGTGCCGTGATCGCTATCTCGCCCACCCAATGGCGATCATGGAGCGGGACCCCTGATCTGTGATGGTCACACCGCGTTATGCGCGGCCTGAGGCTCACAGATCGATTACAGGTAGGTGAGGCGTTCGATGATGGTGTCGATGTCGGCGTGGGTGGTGCGGGGGTTCACGAAGCAGAACCGGTAGACGGGTTCGCCGTCATGACGAGACGGCACCACAAAGGCCGTGCCTTCGTGCATGACCTTCTCGCTCCAGTCTTGGTACTGCTGTGCATCCCAGCCAATGCGTTCAAAGACGACGACAGACAGCACTGGATCCATCGTGAGCGTCAGGTGCTCCGCCTCGTCGACCTGCTGAGCCGCGTACACAGCAAGATCCATGGTGATGTCAATTGCGTTGGCATACGCCTGGGTGCCGTGCACCGCGAGCGAGAACCAAAACGGCAACCCTCGGCTACGGCGGGTCAGATGCACCGCGAAATCGCTGGGGTTCCAGTCGCCCCATGCATCAAGGAACGCCAAATAACCTGCTTCCTGGGCATGTGATCGTCGAGCGGCATCTGGTTCGCGGTAGAGCAACGCGCAGCAGTCGAATGGCGCGAACAACCATTTGTGAGGATCAACGATGAAGCTGTCGGCGCACTCGATGCCATCGAACAACGGACGACTGCGAGGCGATGCCAGTGCTGCTCCGCCGTAAGCACCGTCGACATGCATCCATACACCACGGTCTCGACACACCTGGCCGATACCTGCGAGATCATCGATGATGCCCAGGTTGGTGGTGCCTGCTGTGGTTATCACTGCAGCCACACGGTCACCATGTTCGTCGAGTGCAGCCGCTACTTCGGTGCCCGTCAGCCGGTAGTCATCGTCGACATCAACCTTGATCACGTCGGCATCCATGACCGCGGCCATAGACGCCACCGACGAGTGGGTTTGCTTCGATGCAATGAACGCCCACCGATCAGGACGCGACTTGCCTTCCTCGGCCAACCGATGAGCAGCATCGTCTCGGGCTGCGACCATGGCCGACAGATTGCCCATGGTGCCGCCGGGCACGAATACACCACCGGCGGTGTCGGGCATACCCACGAGCCCTCGGAGCCAGTCGAGCGCCTGGTTCTCGGCCCATACGGCGCCGGCCCCCTCGAGCCACGAGCCGCCGTAAATCGAACTTGCGCCGACGACCAAATCAAACAGCACCGCAGCCTCGGTTGGGGCCGCGGGCACAAACGAGAGGTACCGCTCATAGTCAACAGACAATGACGCAGGGTGCAGGACATCGGACCGCATAACCTTGGGAGATGGAATCAATGGATCTTCCGACAGGTGTCCTTACAGGCGACCGGGTACAACAGACGTTCGCGTTGGCCAAGCAGAAGGGCTTCGCCCTCCCGGCAGCAAACTGCATTGGCTCCAGCAGCATGAATGCCGTGATGGAAACTGCATCGGCCCTGGGCGCGCCAGCAATCATCCAGTTCTCGAACGGAGGTGGCGCCTTCATCGCCGGTAAAGGAGTCGGTTCGGGTATCGAAGCCTCGATCGCCGGTTCAATCGCCGGCGCACTCCATGTCCGCACCATGGCTCCGCATTATGGCACCAACGTTATGTTGCACACCGACCATGCGGCCAAGAAGCTTCTTCCCTGGATCGATGGCCTGCTCGATGCCAGCGAGGACTACTTCGCCGCTCACGGTGAGCCGCTGTTCAGTTCCCACATGCTGGATCTATCCGAAGAACCGATCGAAGAAAACATCGATATCTGCGTCGAGTATCTGAAGCGCATGGAGCCGCTTGGGATGACCCTTGAGATCGAGCTCGGAATCACCGGTGGTGAAGAAGACGGTGTCGACAACTCCGACGTCCAACCCGAAGATCTGTATTCGAAACCCGAAGAGGTCGCCTATGCCTATGAGCGACTGTCTCAGGTCAGCGACCGCTTTACCGTGGCTGCTGCGTTTGGCAACGTCCACGGCGTGTACAAACCCGGCAATGTCCAACTGACACCAACGATCCTGCGCGACTCACAGACTCATATCCAGGACAAACACAGCACCGGCCAGAACCCGGTCGACTTCGTCTTCCATGGCGGCTCTGGTTCCTCGGCCACCGAAATCGCCGAGGCCATCTCCTATGGCGTGGTGAAGATGAACATCGACACCGATCTGCAATGGGCGTTCTGGGATGGCATCCGAGGATACGAAGCCAAAAACCACGACTACCTCCAAGGCCAGATCGGTAATCCCGAGGGGCCCGATGCACCCAACAAGAAGAAGTACGACCCTCGTTCTTGGCTGCGAGTCGGCGAGGAGAGCTTTGGCACTCGTTTGCGCCAGGCGTTCATCGAACTTGGCAACGCCGACCCTTCGACGTAGCAACATCCGCTACGAACGTTGCACCGAAGGTCTGATCCCAGAAGCGAGCGCAGGCAGAGGCACAGTAACTATTCGGGTGACGGCGCCCAACGAGTGAGATGATTGGTGAGCTCATCGAGTGAATGCATCATGGCGTCGCACGACCTTTCGAGCATGAGGTTCACGACTTCATCATCGAAGCGTCGACGCCAGTCCGTATGCAGGCCAATGATGTAGGTGTTCGACGCAAATGCATATCCCAGCTCCCATGCCGTGCCGTCGTCGGTAGTGACTCCGTTGAGGCTGGCAACCACGATCGAGGCTCGGTCAATGCCAGCAACATTGTTGGCAAATATCTCACCCACCGTGTCAGCTGTCTTCGGTGGGTTATCACGGTGCGGCAGGAAGGTCGAGAAACCAACTGCTGCGACCGTGGCCTCGACCTGCTCGACCCACCACCGCTCGCCTTCGTCGAACAGAGGACCAGCGACGTACACAAGCTCTTTTGACTCTGCGTCCACCACTAGCCCATCTTCTCAAGTGGTGTCCACGACAGCAACACCCGCTTCTCGCCAACAGACGGAAAGCGCACAACAGCTTCGGCCTTTTCGCCTTGGCCTTCGATCAAGATGATGACGCCCTCGCCCCATGTCGAGTGTTTAACATCGTCGCCGACCTTGAGTCCGATCTCGTGGGCCCCTGTGGTCTTGCGCCCTGCCTGGGCCGGGGCAGCAATGCCGGTACCAAGCGACTCACGGCGACCACCGGCACGCATAGCCTGGTCGACCTTCCACTCGCGTGTTGAGTCCCATCGGTCCTGGCCACGGCGAGAGCTACTGCGGCGAGTCGATGCAGTCGACTCTTCTTCGTCAACGAGTTCGGTAGGGATCTCGTCGAGGAAACGACTGGGCGGGTTGTACTGATTCGAGCCATAAAGATTGCGAGATGCCGCGTGGGTCACGTGCAGCCGCTGTTCGGCTCGAGTGATACCCACATACGCCAGGCGCCGCTCTTCTTCGAGCTCTTCGGGATCGCCGATACTGCGCATGTGAGGGAATATGCCGTCTTCCATGCCGATCACGAAGACCACCGGATATTCAAGACCCTTGGCGGAGTGCAAGGTCATCATGATGACCGACGCGTCCTCCTCTTCTTCGAGCTGATCTGTGTCAGCAACAAGTGCGACCTGTTCCAGGAACTCGTTGACGTCGCCGAAGTCTTGCGCCGCACCAAGCAGTTCGCCCAGGTTCTCGAGGCGACCATCGGATTCGACGCTGCGTTCGGCTTCGAGTGCTGCCCGGTATCCCGACACATCGAGGATGTAGTCGAGTACGTCGGCAGGCCCTTCTTTCAGCTGATCTTCGGCCTTGCCGAGTAGATCCAAGAACGTATAGATACCGGTAATGGCCTTGCCGGAAACACCGGCTTCGGGAGCGACCCTGAGGGCATCGATAAAGGTCAACCCGTGTTGAGCTGCCCATAGGTCGAGTTTGGCGATCGAACCATCACCAACACCACGACGGGGCGTGTTCAGAACCCGTTTAACGCTGACCTCGTCGGTTGGATTGATCACGGCCTTGAGATAGGCCATGGCGTCCTTGATCTCTTTGCGATCGTAGAACCTGGTGCCACCGATGACCTTGTACGGGATGCCATTGCGCATCAGCCGTTCTTCAATCACTCGCGATTGGGCATTGGTGCGATAAAAGATCGCCATCTCGCCCCAGCGGTAGTGCTCGCGACTATGCAGCAGCGACAACCGATTCGCGACCCACGTAGCCTCGTCGGTTTCGTCTTCGGCGTGGTAGCGAACGATCTTTTCGCCCGGTCCCTGCTCGGTCCACAGTTGTTTGGCTGGTCGACCCGGATTGTTGTCGATGACCGCATTGGCGGCATCGAGGATGTTCTGGGTCGAGCGGTAGTTCTGCTCAAGCACCACGGTGGTGGCCTGGGGGAAGGCGTTTTCGAAATCGAGAATATTGCGAATATCGGCCTTACGGAACCGATAGATGGACTGGTCGGCATCACCAACCACACAAACATTGCCAGCGGCGCTCGCCAACAACAGAACGAGTTCGTTCTGTACCGGGTTCGTGTCCTGATACTCGTCGACCAAAATGTACTCAAAGCGGCGCTGCCAGGTCTCGAGCACATCAGGGTTACTCTTAAACAGCTGCACGGTGACGCTCAGCAGGTCATCGAAGTCCATGGCACCGGCAGCCTTGAGCCGACGTTGGTACTCAACGAAAACGTCGCCGATGCGACGCTCATGGGTGGAGTCAGCGGCCGCCAGGAATTCGGCAGCGGTGCGGCCCTCGTTTTTGGCTGCGCTGATCGACGAGTGCACCGAACGTGGCGGGTTGCGTTTGGAGTCGATGTTCAGATCGCGCAGCACGTAGCTGGTGAGGCGGACCGCGTCGGCGTGGTCATAGATCGTGAACGACGATGGGTACCCAATGGCTTTGGCTTCGCGACGCAGGATGCGCACACACGCCGAGTGGAAGGTCGATACCCACATGCGTTGGGAAACCGACCCGACCAACCCTTCGACCCGGCTCCGCATTTCGGTCGCGGCCTTATTGGTAAAGGTGATCGCCAAGATCGCAAACGGCGACACACCTTCTTCCTGAATCAGCCGGGCAATCCGGTGGGTCAGTACGCGGGTTTTGCCCGATCCAGCGCCCGCTACGACCAGCAGCGGGCCGCTGTTGTGTAACACCGCTTCTTCTTGATCGGGGTTCAGCCCGTCGAGGATTTCAATGCTCATGGCAACAGTTTCTGGCGGAAGTGGTCGAGCACGAGCTCCATCGCTTGGTTCGTCGGATGATCTGGATCGGGTTTGTATTCGGTGGTGAGCACCGAGTGTGCCCGTTTCTCGAAGCCGAAGTGGTTGTCCTTGGACGAGTCGATCTCGACGCCGATGAACGCATCGCCAAGTTCCTGACGGAGCCGTTCGAAACGTTCACTCGGCACCAGCGGGTCAGCGGTGAACCGCAGACCGATAACGCATAACTCTTCGTCGACCGTTCGTTTCTTAATCGTGACCAGATCATCGGGCGCTACGTGCAGATCGGAGCGGTGCTTCTTGCTGACGGCGAACGGCATGCTCGGCTGGCTCATCACCGGCACGAGCACCGCAGGGTCAACAGCCAGGCCAAGCGCGAAGTTGCCGGTGAAACACATACCGACGACCCCCACGCCCGTTCCCCCTGCCTCGGCATGGGCATGGGTGACTAGCTCGCTCATCCAGTCAGTGATGGGAGCACGCTTGTTTCGGGCGAAGGCCAGGAACTCGCGGCGCACGCACTGCCTGGCAATGGTGCGAGCGGCGTAGCCGTTCGAGAACGGTTTGCCTGGTTCACCAAAAAGGGACGCCAGGTACACCGTGAAGCCAGCAGCGATCACCCGGCGTGAGAAATCAGCGACCTCTGGCGTGACACCAGGAATCTCAGGAAACACCACAACCGCAGGACCCAAACCAGCAACATATACGTCGTAGGTGGAGCTACCGAAGCTCATGGATCGCCGATCGAAATCGGCGAGTTGGTCGGTCATCGTCCCAACATAGAACGACCCGCTGACATTCATCGGGCAATCCGATGTGGAAATCGCCCAGTCGAAAATATTCGTTGCTCCT